>JAYZDP010000167.1:0-5410 GCA_036337765.1 Acidobacteriota bacterium | reverse complement strand
TCCCGTCGCGACGGAGCCTCCGAGGCTTGCTTGGCGCGTCGTTGTCAGCCCGAATCTTGCCAGGGGCTGGGAATTCATTGTCGATGCGGGGGACGGAACTCTCTTGCAAAGGCTGCCTACGTCTTACGAAGCCGGCAGTCTGCGTCGGCACCAAGCGGCTCACCGTCCCACCCGGTAGCCTACTAAAGATAGGACTTCGATATGCCCGCAAGAAACCTGCGAACCTCCTTTGTCACGCTGACGATCGCGTCCTTCATCGCCGGGCTGCCGAGTGCGCCGCATGCCGCCGGGGCCAAGAAGGCGCCGCAGTCGGTGGCCGCCTCGGGCGCGACGAGCTCACCCGGGCCGGCCCCGACTTCGGGTGCAAAGATCGGCGCAGTGAACTTTCCGACGTATCCCCTCGCGACCGCACCGTCAGCCGTGCCCAAGACGGGCTCTCGGACCCCGTCCGACGACCCCCGCTCGAAGACCCTCGCAGAGCGGCTGGGTCAGAAACTCGCGGCGGTCCGCGCGCGCCAGGCGGTGGCGGCGACCGCCGCCGACCAGCAGGGTGCCCTCCGGAAGCTCCGGTCCCGTACGGGAAACGGCGTCGAGGTTCGCTTCCGCCGCTCGGCGGGAACGCCCCGATTTGTCCGTGGCAACAAGCTCGAGAGACGCGCGCGCTCGGCGAGGCCCGATCCCGGGGCCGACCGCTCCATCGCGAGGCGCTTCTTGCGCGAAAACCGGAAACTGTTCGCGCTCGACGATCCGGACGCCGAGCTGTCCCTCGTTCGCGAGGAGAAAGACCGGCTCGGGCGGACTCACGTGCGCTTCACCCAGCGTTACGCCGGCCTGGAGGTTTGGCCCGCCGGGCTGACGATCCACCTCGACCCCCAGGGCGACGTCGACCTGATGAACGGCGCCTATGTCGCCACGCCGCGCGGCCTTGGGATCGAGCCGCAGCTGTCGGCCGAGGAGGCGGCCCAAAAAGCGCGCGCGCATTTCGAAGCCGCGACCGACACACCCATCAGCGATCCTGAACTCATTGTTTACGCGCCCGGCGATCGGCCCCCGCGGCTCGGTTGGCGTCTCGCGGTTCACAAGTCGATACGTTTTGACATGCTCGTCGTGGTGGACGCGGAGGACGGTGCGATCCTCACGTCTTTTAATCGCACACAGACACAGAACGTGGTGGGCTCCGGGGTCGACCTCCTCGGGCAGACGCGCACCCTGAACGTCTGGTCGGAGAACGGTCTGTTCTATCTCACGGACACGTCGAAGCAGATGTTCGACCCGGCATCGAACCCGCCCCGAGCCGATACCTCTCGCGGTGCGATCCTGATCCAGGACGCGGTGAACCAGCCGCCGGACAACGCCGAGATCCCCCCGAATATCGCCATCGTGCAGTCGACTTCGGCGACGTCGGAATGGCTCGCGGATGGCGTCAGCGCCGCCTTCGGCCTCTCGAAGGTGTACGACTATTTCCTAACGGCCCACGGGCGCGACTCGCTCGACGGCAACGGCGGCAATATCCTCGCCGTCGTGCGTTTTGGTCAGAACTACGAGAATGCATTCTTCCTCCCGACTCTCAACCTGATGGCGTTCGGGACCGCCAAACCGTACGCCGCCGCCCTCGACATCGTCGGCCACGAACTCAGCCACGGCGTGACGTCTACCACCTCGGATCTGATCTACCGGGACCAGCCTGGCGCTCTCAACGAGTCGATGTCGGACATCTTCGGGGAGATGGTCGAGAGCTTCGAGAGCGGACAGGCTCCCGACTGGCTGAACGGCTCTGTCTTTCCGCAACCCGCTCGCAGCCTTAGCGATCCAGGATCCATCGAGGTCTTTACGGGAGCCGGTCGGGTCTATCCCGAGAAGTTCAGCGAGTTTTTCGGCCCCAACGATCCCTTGCTGGACCAGTTGCAGAATCGCGACAACGGAGGTGTGCACATCAACAGCAGCATCCCGAATCACGCCTTCTATCAACTCGCCGCGGGGCTTCCGGGCGCGATCGGGACGACCGACGCCGCGGCGATCTTTTATCGCGCAAACACGGTTCACCTGACACAGAACTCGCAATTCATCGACGCGAGGCTGGCCTGCATCCAGTCCGCCGAGGAACTTTTTGGCGCGGGTTCGCCTCAGGCACTGAGGACCGCCGAGGCCTTTGATTTCGTCGAGATTGTCGATGGAGAGGGATCGCCGGATCCGCCCACCTTCCCCGGAACGCCGGGCGAGGACGCGACGCTCTTCTTGTTCCACGACGAGTCCGGATCAGTCTGCGGCGCGCAGAGCGGCCAACTCTGCCTGGGCCGCGAGGAGTTCGACGCCGGAGATCCCGCCGGCGGCAGCCTTCTCAGTCTCTATGCCGTGGCTCCAACGCGAGTCTCGGTCTCCGGTGACGGTACCGTGGCGGCGTTCGTCGATTTCCTTGGCGACGTATGTCTCATCGACACCCTCTCGAAGGCAGAAAGTTGCGTCGGCCTTCCCGGCGTGGGAATTTCCGTGTACAGCGTTGCGATCTCCCCGGGAGGCGAATACATCGGCACGGTGCTGTACGATACCGAGGCGCAGCAGCCCGAGAACCTCATCCGGGTGCTGGAAATCCAGACAGAGACTAGCTACGACTACGAGCTCGTGGCTCCGGCACTCGACGGGGGAGCGCTCGCGAACGTGAAGTTCGCCGATGCGCTCGATTTTACGTCCACCGGACAGTTCATGATGTACGACGCCTTGAGCGAGATCTCGTTGAGCACGGGGGGAACGGTCGGTGCGTGGAGCATCTTTGCGATCGACCTCTTTTCGGGGAGCACCTACGCCCTCGTGCCGCCGTTCCCGGGGCTCGACTTCGGCTTTCCTTCGCTATCCCACCGCAGCGACAACTTCATGACGTTCGACGTGTACGATAGTGGCGAGGACACCTCGACCATCTACAGCATGAACCTGAACACGGGCCAGACCGGCGCCGTCGGCTCCACACGGGGCTTCGGGGTTCCTGGCTACACGGGCGACGATACGACGATCATCTTTTCCCAGGATGACACCACTTCGGGTCTGGAGACGCCGTCGGGCTACTCACTCATCGGGCAGCCAATCGGTTCCGACTCGATCACCCCCAGCGGCGATCCCGTTCTATGGCTCGGGGATGCCGAATTCGGGACGATCTACCGGCGTGGCGCGTACGACCCGAGCCCCCTGGCCGAATGCGAGGATGGGCTGGACAACGACCAGAACGGGTTGACGGACTATCCCGACGACCCGGGCTGCGACAGCACCTCGGATCCGGTCGAGCAGGCGGTCCCCGAGCCCGCTGCCCTCCTGCTCCAGCTCGCGGTCCTGGCGGCCCTTGGCGTGCTGGGGGTGCGGCGACGAGGCGCGGGATGATCGTCATCTCGCGGCTTCGATGGCGCCACCTGATTGGCGCGGGCTTCCTCGTCCTCGGCGGAGCCTCGACCGCGAACGCGCAGAATCCGGACCTTCTCGCCCAGGTCTCCGTCACACCTCTCCCCGGTGAGGCGGACTGCTACGCGGGTACCGCGGGCGAGGACCACACGATCTTCCTGCGCAACTTACCTCCCCAGACTGGATTTCCGGATCCGTTGATCGAGGTCTGTGACGACGAGACAGGCAGAAGGCCGCCGCAGGAGCAGGGCTTTCGCGCCCCTCTGGTGGGTCTCTCGTGGACCGCCGGGGTCCGATCGCGCTTTCCAGCGGTGTCCGGGCGGTGGTGTTGCGGGCCGAAGGGGATAGGAACCGGTACCCTTATCCTACGCTGAATGTTGTAGGAGGTTTCATGTTCGACGGGGACACGGGAAACGGTGGCGCTTTCTCGGCGCCGGTCGTGGCTGCCCTCTTTGTGTGCCTGGGCACGACACCGCAGGCACACGCCGAAGACAACGAGTCTTCGCTCACGACCTTCACTCAGCTAACCGAAGAGTTGCTCGACGACGACACGGATCACTTCTTCGTTACAGGCAGGCTGGAAATCGAGGGCCCGGTGTCTGCGGCGCACGGAGTGCTCTGCCCCCAGGTGCCGGCGACGAGCGAAGCGGCGCCGGAATACGTTTTCAACGAGGAATCTGAAACGGGTTGCAAGCTCGAGGGGAGCCCGTCCGACCGGGTGTGGGAGATCGGCTCAACGACGATCGCGCCGGAGATTCCGGTACCGATCTGGTCGTTTTCGCCGCTGGTGTCCGTTGAGGACTTTCGACCCAAGAACCCGAGTTCGGATACCTACTCGGGTATCCGGTCCATGAAAATAGGCTGGGCGATGGTCGAGCACCTAGTTAAGCATCCCGGAGAAGACCTTTTTAACTCCATGGATGAACTGCGGAGTACTTCTAAGAGCTTCAGGACCAGGAGCCAGGGAGATCCGATAGACATTGAGTTTGTTCTCAAACTGAAAAAGAGGGGGAGCGCGACTCGGCACGAGGATGAACAACACTTCGATGCCACAAAAATGAAGGTTGCGTCGTCTCTCGGGGACCAAGGTAAGCCGATCGAAACGGCGCTGAACATTATCGAGGGCGTCGAGGTCGAAGTGCTGCACGACAAGAAGCCGGATTTTCTAACGCAAGTGGTCCCGGCAAAGGAGGCGAAGTGGTTGATCGCCAACGTCGAGTTCGCGGGCTGTTTTCGCGAAAACGAATTCAGCGCCGAGGTCTGCTCCATCCAATTCGGCTCGGGTGACCAGTGGGCGCTGGCCTCCGTGATCGATGGCGACGACCCCGTCGCCGCCTTCCGGGCGAGGGCGTCCGCGTTCAGCAACGGCGTGGATTCGGCCCGCCTCGAAAACCTTCAGAACGGCAACTCCTTCGGTATGGCTGCGTCGGAGAGCGGCAGCGGTGTCTTCGACGAGCAGTTCAGCGGGGGGTTCCACTTCCGGCTCGATACCGATCAAGGAGACGAGAGCGCCTTTTCGGATTTGTCCGCCGAGGCCGGAATTTTCGAGGTCGACACCTGGGACAATGGCGAAGGCTACGCCGAGTTTTCTGCCGAGGCCGAGGTCGTGACGTTGGCGATGGCCGACAACGCCGACCCCTTCCTGTCCCAAATGTTCGACACGCCGCTCGACGAGGGTGTCCTGCTCACGCTGCGGTGGCCGCTCGATGAGGACGGCGACCCCTTGAACTTCGATTCCGGCTCCCTGCCGCCCGACGACCACACGGTCGAGTTGGTGATGATGGCCGTTCCCGAGCCCGGCACCGGCCTGCTCGTCGTGAGCGTTCTGTACGCGCTGGCGGCGCTCCGGCGGCGCGGGTAGAGCGCTCGGCCCCGCCTGGAAAGGGGGCCCGCCTGCGTATCCATGGGATGTCGGTCAACAGCGCCTAGGGGGGCTATGCAGACAATCAAACACAGGATCGGTTTTTTCGGACGCGGGGTGCGGGTGCCCTTTTGTCTCTGGCTGCTCCTGGGGACGGGTGCCGCC
>JAYZDP010000166.1:0-4739 GCA_036337765.1 Acidobacteriota bacterium | reverse complement strand
GCCTTTCTCGAGGGAACGCTGGAGTCGATCAGTGTCGATCCGCTCGGCGTGCTGCGACTCGCCAATCGGGTGGAGGTCGTCGCTGGCATCGACGAGCCCTTCTTGCTCTCCGCCAACCGCCGGTTGGACGGCTGGGTGGTCGGAACCGGCAACGCGGGCCGGGTCTTCGCCGTTGACCAGGCTGGCCAGGCCGAGATCCTATTCGAGACCGAAGAGCCCGAGGTCTTCGCCGTCTGGGCCGACGACGACGGAACGGTCTACGCCGGTAGCTCGCCCGGCGGCAAGGTCTACCGCTACCGCGAGGGCGAGTTGGATGTCCTGTTCGAGACCGGCGAGACCTATGTCTGGGCGCTGCGCGGCGACGATGATGGCAACCTGCTGATCGCCACCGGCACGCAAGGCAAGCTGTTCGTGGTCTCGGCCGATGGCACCGGCGCCCTGCTCTACGACAGCGACGACACGCACCTTCGCACGCTACAGCCTCTGGCCGACGGCAGCATTCTCGCCGGCACCGCCGGTGAGGGCCTCGTGCTACAGATCCAGCCCGACGGCAGCGCGCGAACGCTGTTCGACGCGCCGGCGCCGGAGGTCATCGCGTTCACCGACGACGGCGCCGGCGGCGCCTACTTCGCCGCAGTTGCCTCCGAGGCGAGTTTTGTCGACCTCGCCCGCCGGCGCACGAGCGAGAGCGCGGAAAGCGAAGGCCAAAACGGCAATGGCAACGATTCCGACGACGGCGACGTCAAAGTATCCGCTACCGGCGACTCACCCGCGTCGGGCAGCCGGCCGGCCGGCTATCGCGGCGCCCGCAGTCGCATCTACCGGCTCGGAGCCACGGGCGAGGTGCACAACGTCTGGAAATTCGAAGAAGAGACGGCCTATTCCCTGCTGTGGGCCAATGACCGCCTCTGGGTCGGCACGGGTCTTCAGGGCCAGCTCTACTCCTTTCAGAACGATCAGATGGTGTTGGAGAAGGACGTCGACGCGAGCCAGATCGTGGCGCTTGCCGCCGGTGCGAGCGGACCGTCGTTCGCCACCACCAACGGCGCGAGCCTGTACCGCTTCTCCCCTGGCAGCGAGCACAGCGGCACGCTGACGAGCGACGTCCACGACGCAAAGCTCGCCTCGACCTTCGGCACTCTCCACTGGCGCGGAATCGAGCCCGACGGCAGCGAGGTGCGCTTCACCCTCCGGGTAGGCATGAGCGCGAATCCCGACAGCACCTGGACGGACTGGAGCGAGGCGAGGCGAGGGCGCGCCATCTCGCTCGACGACCTGGCCAGGGGCCGCTACCTGCAGTGGCGCGTTGAGCTCGAGTCCCAAAACGGTGCCAACCCCGAGGTTCACGGCGTCGAGATCTCCTACCTGCAGGCCAACCAGAGGCCGGAGATCACCAAGATCGAGGTGCTCGATCCGGGCCAGATCCTGGTGCCAAACAACTTCAATCCCGCCAACCAGGCCTACGAGCCCGCGCACCCGAATCGCGACGGGATCTTCACCACTCTGGAACGAGCCGAGAAACGCGACGGCCGGAGTCTGAAGACCCTCTGGAAGCAGGGCTTCCGCACGCTGCGATGGACGGCGAGCGACCCCAACGAGGACGACCTCGAGTACCGCCTCGAATTCCGCCGCGAGTCGGATACCGAAGGCTGGCTCGAAATGGGCGAAAAGCTGGACAAGGACCGCTACAGCTTCGACGCCACCGTTTTGCCTGACGGCGCCTATCGATTCCGGCTGACCGCCTCCGACGAGAACGCCAACGCCGCCGACCAGGCGCTTTCGGCGAATCGGGTTTCAGAGAGTGTTGTGATCGACCACACGGCACCACGGGTGGTCTCGGCGGCCGCCGAGGGCGCCGGACTGAGCGTGGTCGTCGACGACGCGCAGAACATCGTGCGTGAAGCTGTCGCCTCCATCGATGCCGGCGAGTGGACCGCCGTGGCGCCGATCGATACTCTCCTCGACGCTCGCCGCGAAGCGATCGCGATCGAGGTGCCAGATGGCACGACCCTCGTGCTCCTACGCCTGACCGATGCCGCCCACAACGTCATGACCTACGACCTATCCGAGTATCTGAGATGAGCAAGAGGATCGGCGTCTATCCCGGATCTTTCGATCCCATCCACATGGGTCACCTCGACCTCATCGAGCGCTGCGCGCAGCTTTTCGACGAAGTGCACGTGGCGGTGCTACACAACGAGACTAAGAAGGGGCTCTTCACCGTCCAGGAGCGCTGCGACATGATCCGCGAGGTCCTGGTGCAGCGCGGCCATGCCGAGTACCAGGTCTCGAGCTTCTCGGGCCTACTGGTCGATTTCATGGACGAGATCGGTGCCACCGCCGTCGTGCGGGGTCTGCGCGCGGTTAGCGACTTCGAGTTCGAGTTCCAGATGGCGCTCATGAACCGCAAGCTCAACCCGAAGGTCGAGACCGTCTTCATGATGCCGAAAGACTCCTATACCTACCTGTCGAGCCGGCTGCTAAAAGAAGTGGGCAGCCTCGGTGGAAATCTCAGCGGCCTGCTGCCCGATATAATCCTGCAGCGCCTGACCGATAAGCTCCACCCAAAAGCGGATACCGCCAGTGGCTGACGAACCGGTAGTTGCCGAAACCCGACCCGCGGTCCTCGAGCTCGAGGCCGGCACCGACTGGTGGTGCCGCTGCGGCCGATCCCAGAACCAGCCCTTCTGCGACGGCTCTCATCGGGACACCGGCCACGAGCCGATGAAGCTGGAGCTCGAACAGGCCAAGCGAATCGCCCTGTGCCAGTGCAAGAAGACGGACAACGCGCCTCTCTGCGACGGCACCCACTCACGGCTCTGAGGGGTCGGAAGACAAAGAGCCTTTCCACTAGTGAGGCTCCGAACCCGCATCCGCGACTGCCTCTATGTCAACTGGGCGATCCCAGTTGCGCCGCTTCGGCCGGCCCCCAACCCCCTGCGCTACGAGCGCCACTCGCATGAGGGTCAGGACTACGTAATCGCCTCGGCGCTTCTCTTCCACCACGAAGGGCTGCACCTCGACTCATTCCCGGTCGTGAAGCTCTCGTTTCCGCAGTTCAACCTCCGCCTCTACGTCGTCGACGACGAGGGCATGCCCGCGGTTCTGTTCGTGCGGATGCTGGTACCGGCATGGGTGACGCCGGCAGTGCGGCTGATCGCTCGCCAGCCGGCTAGGACCGCACGCTTCGAACAAGGCGGTGGTGACGACGACGGGTGGCGATGGCGGGTGCGTCGGCGCTCCCACTTCGCCTGCACCGCGACACCGGGCATCCCGACCGCACCACCAACGCTTTTCTCCTCGTGGGAGGAGACTGTCGATTCGGTCCGGCTGCGCAACCGCGGCTACTTTCTCGACCACGGCCATCTGCACCGCATCGATACCGAGAACCACCCGATCGAGGCGGTACCCGTCCGCGCGGAGATCACGGACGACACCCTGGTGGCGGACGCCCTCCGGGTCGGGGAGATGCCAGAGCTCCACTCGGCCTGGCTCTGCCCCGAGATGCCCCTGGTCTTCGAGCTCGCCGGCAACGCAGCGCTCGCGATTCCCCGCCGAGTGCCGGCAACGGGATGAGCACCCGCGACGAGCCGGCGTGGCGACGTGCCTTGGATCGCTATCTCGAGAGTCTGGCGGTCGAGCGCGGCTTGTCGCCGAACACGGTTTCGGCCTACAGACGAGACCTCTCACGTCTCGGCGACGCGCTCAGCGCAGCAGGCCACGATCCGCTGAGCGCCGGTCAGCCGGAGCTCGCGGCCCATCTACGAGCGTTAAGGCTCGGAGGGCTGTCGCCGCGCAGCGTGTCACGCGCCCTGGTCGCCATTCGTCGCTTCTACCAGTTCCTGGTCGCCGAGGGAGAGCGCGCCGACAACCCGGCCGTCAACCTGCTCTTTCCGCGCAAGATCGAGCGCCTTCCCAATGTGCTTAGCGAGGAAGACGTGCAACGACTCCTCGCTTCACCCGACACTTCGTCGCGGCTCGGGCTGCGCGACAAGGCGATGATCGAGCTGATGTACGCCGCCGGCCTGCGAGTCGGTGAACTCGTCGGCCTGGCCATGAACCAGCTCCGTCTCGACGAGGGCTTCGTGGTCGCCTTCGGCAAGGGACGAAAAGAGCGGGTGGTACCTGTGGGGGACGAGGCAGAGCGTTGGACCCAGCGCTACCTGGCAGAAGTCCGGCCTCACCTCGTCAAGGACCGCGAGGACTCTGTATTCGTGAATCGAGCGGGTAGCGGCATGAGCCGCCAGGGGTTCTGGAAGAACCTCCGCAAGCACGCAACCGGGGCAGGGCTCGACGCCGTTTCGCCGCATGTCCTCCGGCACAGCTTCGCGACCCACCTACTGGCTCACGGCGCCGACCTGCGTTCGGTTCAGGAGATGCTGGGCCACGCCGATATCTCCACGACGCAGATCTACACCCACATCCACGAGCAGCGCCTGCGCAACCTCTACGACCGTTTTCATCCTCGCTCCTGACGGCCATCCTCCCGGGTCGCGCCACCGCGACGCCTGAACGGCACTAGGCGACTCATCGCCTACGTCAACGATCGCTGGCCTCTCCTTGGCCGCCGCCTCGCTTCTTGACCAGACTCCTAACTATGCATAAAATAAACGTTTACGAGCGATCACGGTCCACGTGGCGCGACCCGGCACCTACTTTGCGGTAAAGTCACGCGCCCCCCGCGGGGGGGCGGGGCGGGGGGCCCGGCGCGGGCCCGGCGGGGGGGGGGGGGTGCGGGG
>JAYZDP010000165.1:0-25089 GCA_036337765.1 Acidobacteriota bacterium | reverse complement strand
GACGTCGTCCCGGTTGTAGAGCGGACCCATGTTGCGGATCTGATAGACGCCGGTGGCACGCGTCTTGGCGCGGACACGATGGGCGGGCGCGTTGTCGTTGACGATCCAGACGTCGACCTTCGGTATCGGGTTGCCGGCCGGGTCGTACACCGTGCCGTAGGCGCGGGTGTTGTCGCGGTTTGAGGCACCCGTCTCGGCGCCACCCTGGTTCCAGACGTCGGCAGCACCCGGGTTCTGAGCGCCGGCCGCAGCCGTCAGCAAGAGAAGCCCGAAAAGGGCGCAGACGAGAACGGAGATGGAGAGTGGCTTGCTCATCCTCTTATGATAAGGGTTTGCGGCTCTAGCGGATGAAGTGCGCCTTGGCGAAATCAAGCCGGGCACAGCCGGTACCTATCGTTCAGCCGTCAATAGGCATCTGATCCCAACCTTCGGGGGTTGCGGATCGACGGCCCTCGAGAGTCGGGCCCGAGAGTGGCGGAGCGAGATGTCACGCCGGATCGAAGTCGGCGATCTAACTCACAGCACGTACTCGCTGATCGTGAAGGTGCTGCATCGCATCCTCAAATGGGCGAAAGGTCGGGGCTACACCGCGATCGATTCGATACCCGACCTCGCGCTGTAGAACAGACAGGAGCGCAAGGAGGCGATGTTTCTAGAACGCGATCAGATCGCAGACCTGTTGCGGGCCGTACGGGGCCAGCCCGAGGAGAACGCGATCATCCACTGCGGTCTCCTGCTCGGTCTACGTCGAGGAGAGATCCTCGGGTTGAAGTGGTCCGATGTCGATACCGAGGAGCGCCGCGTCCACGTTCGACGCTCCGTCAGGAAGCGGTATGTGGGGTTACCGAAGACAAAGAACTCCCGTCGAGCAGTGGACGCGCCTGATGCAGCTCTGCGAGCCCTAGCGGCCTATCGGGAGTCTCGACCAGGAGAGAACGGTGACTTCATCTTTCGCCGCGACGATGGCATGCGCCTTCATCCCGAAACATGGTACAAGCGCGTCTTCCCAAAGATCCGAGAACGCGCGGGGCTGCCGTCAACATTCAAGATGCACTCCTTGCGGCACACCTACGCCTCGCTCCTGATCTTTCAAGGCGAGAACATCAAGTACGTTAGTCGCCAGCTCGGTCACGGCTCGATCGCGATCACGGGCGACACCTACGCTCACATTCTCAGCGAGAACACGACCTCAGCCATGAAGAAGCTCGACGCGGCGATCGGCGACATCCGGCGCGACATGATCCGCGTCGTCGGATAGCTCCATCTAACAGCCATCTAACAGCCTTCTAACAGAAGGACCCGGAACGAGCCGGAGTGAGGTGGAAAACACGGCTCTCAAATGGCCTCGTAAGTCCAGTATTCTCCGGCCGCATCGATCTAGCTGGACTGAGACGGAATGAGCGAGAAAACGGCCAGTCAAACGCGCGGTTTGTCCCCGCAACAGGAAGGTCCCGCTGCCACTGGCGTCGGCGTGCGTTCAGGCGCACGCGGCGATTCTCCGATGCGGCTCGACGTGCGCGGGCTGAGCCTCTCTTTCGGTGGTGTGCATGCGTTGCGTGATGTGAGCCTCGACGTGCACGAGGGCGAGATCGTGGCCATCATCGGCCCCAACGGTGCCGGTAAAACGAGCCTGTTGAACTGCATCAGCGGCCTGTACCGACCTCAGGTCGGAGAGGCGCTGTTCTACGCCGAGGCCTCGAGCGCCGCCACCGACCTCACCACCCGGCGACCCCATCAGATCGCCGAGCTCGGAGTGGCGCGCTCCTTTCAGAACATCGAGCTCTTCGCGCACATGAGTGTGCTCGACAACCTGATGCTGGGCCGTCAAGTGCACATGAAGGGCGGGCTCATCGACGCGGCCCTGTACTGGTGGCGGCAGCGCAAGGAAGAAATCGAGGGCCGCCGGCGAGTCGAGGAGATCATCGACTTTCTCGAGATCGAGAACATCCGCCATCAGCCGGTGGGCACGCTGGCCTACGGGCTGCAGAAACGGGTCGAGCTCGGGCGCGCGCTGGCGATCGAGCCGCGACTGTTGCTGCTCGACGAGCCCATGGCCGGTATGAACTCCGAGGAGAAGGAGGACATGGCCCGCTTTATCCTCGACATCAACGAGGAGTGGGGAGTGACGACGGCGCTCATCGAGCACGACATGGGAGTAGTGATGGATCTCTCCGACTGGGTCGTGGTGCTCGACTTCGGGGAAGTCATCGGTGCGGGAACCCCAGACGATGTGCGTGCCGATCCGGAGGTCGTCAAGGCCTACCTGGGCCAGGAGGGCACCGGTTGAGCGACACGAATCCGGGCGAAGTCGGCACGCTGCCGAAGCTTCTGGTGCAACAGGCCCGCACGCGCGGGAGCGAGATCGCCCTGCGCGAGAAGGAGTTCGGTATCTGGCAGAGCTTTACCTGGCAGGACTACCTCGACCGGGTCCGGGACTTCGCCATGGGGCTGGTCTCGCTCGGCCTCGTGCCTGGCGACAAAGTGGCGATTCTCGGCGACAACCGGCCCGAGTGGGTGATCGCGGAGATCGGTACGCAGGCGGTCGGCGGCGTCGCGATGGGTGTCTATCAGGACTCGGTGCCCGACGAGGTGCAGTACCTGGTCGACTTCTGCGACGCGGTCTTCGTGGTCGCCGAGGATCAGGAGCAGGTCGACAAGGTGTTCGAGGTTCGCGACCAGCTGACTGGCATTCGCAAGGTCATCTACTACGACCCGCGGGGACTGCGGTCCTATGACGACGAGCTGCTGATGGAGTTCGAGGAGGTCGAGGCGCTGGGTCGAGAGCGGGTGTCGGATCATCCGGGCGAGTTCGAGCAGGCTGTGGAGGCGACGAAGGCCGAAGATGTGGCGATCCTGGCCACCACCTCCGGTACCACCGGCAAGCCCAAGGCGGCGATGCTGTCGCACCGCAACCTCGTGGTGATGGCGCACAGCATCCAGGAGATCGACCCCGCGAAGCCCGAAGACGAGTTCCTGTCGCTGCTGCCGCTACCGTGGATCGGCGAGCAGATGCTCTCGATCTCGTGGGCGCTGTACGTCGGCTTCAAGGTCTGCTTCCCGGAGGAGCCCGAGACCGTACCGGAAAACCTCAAGGAGATCGGTCCTCAGATGCTGTTCTCGCCGCCGCGTATCTGGGAGAACATGGTTTCCGACATCCAGGTCAAGATCGAAGACACATCGTGGCTGAAGCGCAAGATCTTCGATCGGGCGATGAAGATCGGTTACGAGGCCGCGGACAGGCGCTTGGCGGGCGAGCCCGTCGGGCCCTGGCTGGGCTTCAAGAACAAGCTCGCCGATCTGTGTTGCTTCTTTTGGATCAAGGACAAGCTCGGCCTTCGCCGCCTCGAGCACGCCTACACCGGCGGTGCCGCTCTGGGGCCCGACATCTTCCGTTTCTTCCACGCCATGGGCGTGAACCTGAAGCAGATCTACGGCCAGACCGAGGTGTCGGGGATCTCGGTGGCCCATCGCGACGGGGACATCAAGTTCTCGACCGTCGGCGTGCCGGTGCCAGGCACCGAGATCCGTGTCGCGGACAATGGCGAGATCCTGACCCGTAGCCCCGCGGTTTTCATGGGCTACTACAACAACCCAGAGGCCACCTCAGAGACTCTGATCGATGGCTGGCTCTATTCGGGCGACGCCGGCTACACCGACGACGACGGGCACCTGATCGTCATCGACCGTGCCAAGGATGTGATGACCCTGGCCGACGGCACCAAGTTCTCACCGCAGTTCATCGAGAACAAGCTCAAGTTCTCTCCCTACGTGCGTGAGGCGGTGGTGTTCGGGGGCGGCGATTACCCGTTCGTCACCTCGATGATCACGATCGACTACGCCAATGCCGGTAAATGGGCCGAGAAGAACCAGGTGCCCTACACGACCTTCACCGATCTGGCGCAGAAGGAGGGTGTCTATGAGCTGGTCAAGGAGCACGTCGACCGCATGTGCGACGATCTGCCCGAGGCGGCACGGATCTGCCGCTTTCTCTTGCTTCACAAGGAGCTCGACGCCGACGATGCCGAGCTCACCCGCACCCGCAAGGTGCGCCGACGTTTCGTGGCCGAGCGCTACAACGTCATTGTCGATGCGCTGTACCGCGATGACGACAAGGTGGCGGTCGAGACCGAGATCACCTACCAGGACGGCCGCACCGCGGTGACTCGCACCGAGCTGCGAATCGAGAGCCTGCGTGTACCGGTGGAGGTCGACTGACCATGGATGTCTTTCTGCAGCTGACCTTCTCCGGTGTCTCGAACGGCATGGTCTACGCGCTCGTCGCGACCGGCTTCGTCATCATCTACAAGGCTTCCGACGTCATCAACTTCGCGCAGGGAGAATTCTTGCTCTTCGGCGCCTATCTGGCCTTTGCCTTCATCGCCCAGTTCGGGCTGCCGTGGTCGATCGGAGTTCTCTTGACCATGGCGACTGCGCTGGTGCTGGGCCTTGTGGTCGAGCGCCTCGTGCTGCGACCGCTCATCGGCGAGCCGATCATCTCTATGATCATGGTGACCATCGGGCTGCAGAGCGTGCTCAAGGCGGTCGTGCACGGTGTGTGGGGAGCGCAGCCGAAGGCCTTCCCGAACTTCATTCCGTCCGGGCAGTTTGTGCTCGGCGGGGTCGTGCTTGGGGCTGACCGGCTGCTGTCGATCTTTATCGCCGGCGCACTTTTGGTGCTGCTCACGCTCTTTTTCCGCTACACACGCGACGGCATCGCCATGCGCGCGATCGCCGACGATCAGCAGGCGGCGCTGTCGATGGGCATCAGTATCAAGCGGGTCTTGGCCGTTGCCTGGGCGATGGCGGCGGGCACGGCGGCAGTCGGCGGAATCATGGTCGCGAACCTGGTCGGCGTCAGCCACGACATCTCGGGCGTCGGCCTGCGCGTGTTTCCGGTCGTGATCCTGGGCGGCCTCGATTCGATCTCGGGCGCCATCATCGGCGGGGCGATCATCGGCCTGTTGGAGTCCTACACCGGCGGCTACATCGGCCACGGGCTGAACCTGATCGTGCCCTTCATCGTGCTGGTGCTGGTGCTGATGGTCCGGCCCTACGGACTGTTCGGCAAGGTCATCATCGAGAGGGTGTAGTCGAGCATGGAATCCGGCGTCTTTTTCAGTGACTATCGGCGCGACATGGCGCTACGGCGCCTGCCGCTCGAGAAGATGCGAATGGCGATCTTCGTCGTCGCCGTGCTCGTCTTTCCGTTCGTCGCGTCGAACTACTGGCTGAATCTCGCCAACCAGATCGCGATCGCCACGGTCGGGGCCCTGGGACTGAACATCCTGGTCGGCTACACCGGCCAGATCTCGATGGGGCAGGGTGCGTTCATGGCGGTGGGTGCCTACACCAGCGGCATCCTGACCGCCCGTTTCGACATTCCGTTCTATCTCTCGATCATCGTTGCGAGCCTCATGTCGGCAGCCGTCGGCCTGCTCTTCGGTCTCCCCTCACTGCGCCTCAAGGGTCTGTATCTCGCCATCGCCACCCTTGCCGCGCAGCAGGTCGTGGAGTGGGTGGTGACGCACTGGACCGCGCTCACCGGCGGTACCGAGGCGCTGGTGCTGCCGGCGCCAGAGCTCTTTGGCATCCGGTTGAACCGGGACTTCAGCTTCTACTGGTTCGGGGTGGTGATCGCCGCGCTGACGGCGCTGTTTGTCGCCAACCTCTTCCGTTCCCGAGTAGGCCGCGCGTTCGTCGCCATCCGCGACCAGGACATCGCGGCGTCGGCTATCGGGGTGAACGTCTTCAAGTACAAGCTGGTGAGCTTTGCCACCTCGTCGTTCTTCGTCGGCCTCTCCGGCGCGCTCATCGCCCACTACCGAACGATCGTCACCTGGGAGCGCTTCACGATCGAGACCTCGATCCTGTACCTGGCGATGATCATCATCGGTGGGCTCGGCACCATCAGCGGCTCCTTCTTCGGCGCCGCTTTCATGGTGCTGCTGCCCGCAATGATCAACACCCTCGGGCGCAGCCTGCAGGGCACCGCACCCGAGCTGGTGGCGCTGTTGCCTTCGATTCAGCAGGCGGTCTTTGGAATCGTCATCATCCTTTTCCTCGTACTCGAGCCCGAGGGTCTGGCGAAGCTTTGGCGCAACATCAAGGACTACTTCAAGGTCTGGCCCTTCTCGTATTAGCGGGGGTCGCTGTAGTCACTGTTTCCGGAGGCGTCGAGTCTTGAGCGCGCTCATACAGCAACCCCCGCTAGTGTTGCTGTCCCTCCGGGGGGCGCTCGCCGCGCAGGCTCGGATGGGACGTGTCCGATCCCGCGAGGGACCGGTGGTTTGCTTGGCTGTTGGGCCCGCGTGTTGAGCTGGCGGGGCCTCCGGGGAGTGAATCGGTCCGGTAGACTCCGGTCTCCATTCGCAGGAGGTGAAGGTCGATGACGAGAGCACTCACGCTGTTTCCTTTGTTGGCGATCGCGGCGCTGGTTGCGTGCGGCGGAGGGGGCGATGCCGAGGTCGACGACGGTACCGGCGCGATCAAGGTCGGCGCGATCTTCGATTTGACCGGGCCCACGTCGGACGTGGGGACGACCTTCTCTGAAGGGCTTCGTGACTATGTGGAGTGGGTCAACGCCAAGGGTGGGCTCGAGGGCCGGCAGGTCGATCTGATCTTCCAGGACTACCAGTACAAGGTCGACGTTGCCGAGCAGCTCTACTCGCAGTTCGTCCAGGAGGGCGTGGTGGCCTTCATGGGCTGGGGCACGGGCGACACCGAGGCGCTGCGCGGCCGCATCGCCGACGACAAGATTCCCTTCGCTTCCGCCTCGTTCTCGCACGTTCTGGGCGATCCGGCGGAGGCGCCCTACAACTTCCTGCTCGGTACCAGCTACAGCGATCAGTTCATCATCCTCCTCGACTACATCGCCGAGCATCACGAAGGAGGCTCGGCAGCGGTGGCACTGATGCACCATCCGAGCCCGTTCGGGGTCTCGCCGCTCGAGCAAGGCGGCCGCGACTATGCGGAGTCGAAGGGCATTGCGCTCACCAGTGTCGAGATGGCGCGCGGCAATACCGATTTCACCGCCGAGCTGACCAACATCCGGAAGTCGGGCGCGCAGTACATCGTCTTCAATAACACCTCGGGCCCCGCGTCCGTGGCGCTCAAGAACGCGGCAAGTCTCGGAGTCGACGCGAAGTTCTTTTGTCTCAACTGGTGCACGAACCGGGTCCTCACCGACCTGGCTGGTGAGGCGGCGGAAGGCCTGGTCGGCGCCGTGACCTTTTCGCCGCCGGGCGAGGGCATCACCGGCCTGGACGAGGCGGCCGCGTTTCTGGCCTCGAAGGGTGGCTCGATCGAACAGGGTGGCCTGCTCTACGGCCAGGGTTGGACGATGATGCGTCTCATGCTCGAGGGCATCCGGCGCACGGTGGCCGCGGGGCAAGAGCTCTCCGGCCCGAACATCCGGACGCAGATGGAGTCGATCCGCGACTTCGATACCGGCGGTGTCACCGAGCCCGTCACCCTCGGCCCGGCCGACCACCGCGGCATGCGCAGCATGCGTCTGTACGAAATCGTCGATGGCTCGTGGTCCCAGCTCACCGACTTTCGTTCCACATCGTGGGGCACCTGATCCTGGTGTCCCGATGTTGAGTCTCAACAACGTCGAGGTCATTTACAACGACGTGATCCTGGTCCTGAAGGGACTTTCGTTGGAGGTCGTGGAGGGCAAGATCGCGGCGCTTCTCGGCACCAATGGCGCCGGCAAATCGACGACGCTCAAGGCGATCTCGGGCCTTCTCAAGCCCGAGGACGGCGAGGTGACCGACGGCTCGATCGAGCTCGAGGGCGACGAGATCCACGACCTTCCGGCTGAGGACATCGTGCGCCGCGGCATCTTCCAGGTGATGGAGGGCCGTCGGGTCTTCGAACATCTCTCGGCGGAGGAGAATCTGCAGGCCGGTGCCTACACCCGTAAGGACCGCGGCAACGTGCGCCAGAGCCTGGGTCGGGTGTATCACTTCTTCCCCCGTCTGAAAGAGCGTTCAGGGCAGCAGGCCGGCTATTTGTCGGGCGGCGAGCAGCAGATGCTCGCCATCGGTCGCGCGATGATGGCGCAGCCACGCGTGATGCTTCTCGATGAGCCTTCCCTCGGACTGGCGCCGCTGCTCGTTCACGAGATCTTCGAGATCGTGCACCGCATAAACGAGGAGGAGGGCACGACCATCCTGCTGGTCGAGCAGAACGCGACCCTTGCGCTCGATATCGCCCACTACGGCTACATCATGGAGGGCGGCCGGGTGGTGCTCGAAGGAGAGCCCGACGTGCTGCGCTCCAACGAGGACGTCAAGGAGTTCTACCTCGGGCTCACCGAGGTCGGGCAGCGCAAGTCGTACCGCGACGTGAAGCACTACAAGCGCAGGAAACGCTGGCTCAATTGAGCACGAGAGACGCCGAGATCGACGCGCTGGTCGGCAGTGGAGCGGGCGGGCTCGCCGAGCTCATGGGCGAGGCGGCGACGAACCTCCTGGCCTCCCTGGCCGGCGACGAGCGTTCGGATGCGCTCTTCACCTTCGGCGACGAGGAACGCCAGCGCTGGTTCTTCACACCCAACCGGCGACCCGGCCTACCACTGCGACGGATGGACCACGACACGCGGCAGCTGACGCTCAAGCTCCTCGCACTCGGCCTCAGTCGCAGTGGCTACGTCGCGGCGTCGACGATCATGGGGCTCGAAACCACCCTGGACCTCTTCGAGCGTTTCCGCACCCACGCGGGTCATCGCGACTCGGATCGTTACTACCTGAGCCTGTTCGGCGAGCCGCACCCGACCGAGCCCTGGGGCTGGCAGGTCGAGGGCCACCACTTGTCGGTGAACTACACCCTCGCCGAGGGTCGCATCCTGTCGCCGACGCCGTGCTTTTTCGGCTCCAATCCCGCCGATGCCCCGCTTGGGAAGATCGGTGTGCTGCGTCCGCTCGGTGGCAGCGAGGACCTGGCGCGCGAGCTCGTTCGTTCCCTCGAGGACGAGGAGCGCGAGTCGGCGATCCTGTCGCACGCCGCGCCCTCGGACATCGTCACCGCGAACCGCAGCCAGATCTCGGACGGCCACCTGCCGATCGACGGCTTTCGGATGATGGGAATGAAGGAGACCGACGATCTGCTGAGTCGAGCCGCACGGGTGCGCGAGAAGCTGGGTCACGATCACCACCACGACGAGGCGGTTCGCTACACCGCGGTCCCGAAGGGCATCGCCTCGGACGATCTCGCGCCGTCGCGCCGCGAGATTCTGACTGCGCTCGTCGACGAGTACCTCGATCGTTTGCCCGACGTGGTTGCCGAGGCCGAACGCGCGCACCTGGGTGATCTCGGAGTGGGCCTGCACTTCGCCTGGGCAGGCGGGTTGGAAAAGGGCGATCCGCACTACTATCGCTTGCAGGCGGATCGCTTCCTGATCGAGTACGACAATACCCAGAACGACGCCAATCACATCCACAGCGTGTGGCGCCATCCGGGCAACGACTTCGCCGCCGACATCCTCGCACGCCACTATCAACACGCCCACGATCCGACCCATCCGCACTCCCATTCGCACGGTCGTCACTCTCACTGACGCTGCGTAGGTTCCGTCTTGACCGCCCCAGGGGGCGCGGCTATCCTTCGTTGTCCTCGCGGCACCCTGAGGTGCCCAATCGCTCTAGTCAGACCACGTCGGGGCGTAGCTCAGCCTGGTAGAGTGCACGGTTCGGGTCCGTGAGGTCGGAGGTTCAAATCCTCTCGCCCCGACCATCGTCAGCCCCTTCAAATATACTCACTGGTCTATGAGCCGTGCTTCGAGGCTGGTCCTTGCCCTAGCCCTCCTGTCGTTGATTCCCCTCGCGGTCTCCGCCCAACTGGTGTGCTGCGCCGGTATGGCGTCGATGCACTCGATGGACATGGACGATGAAGGCTGCGGCAACGGGATGGGGTGCTGCAACAAGGCCCACGACGACGCTCTCGCTCGCCACTGCTGCGAGGGCGGCGAGCCGGCGCATCAGTCTCAGTCGCTACCTCAATTCACGGCCGCTTCTGCGGCTGCTGTCCCAGCGACGATCGAGTTGGATCGACATGGCTTGGTCGAGATCCTTCCGTCCTCTCTGCCCCCGCCGAAACACTCGGCCCTCTTTACGCTTCACTCCGCCTTTCTGATCTGAGTCTCCCCAGGGATAGGTGCGCGCCCTCGCCGTCGATCGGCAGGGCGCACAGGATTCATGTCCCTGGAGGAGCGCCATGTCAGATCGGAGATGGAAGATCCATGTCGTTGTCGGGCTCGTGCTCGGGTTCGTCGCAACGACACCAACAGCTACGGCCGGTGAGAGCAGTGCTCTCTTTGAGGGGGAGTCGCACCTGGACCGGCACCGGCTCATGCGTGCGGTCGAGGAACGGAATCCGACAGTTCTATCCGCACGATCGGCCCTGGAGGCGGCTCTCGCACGCCCTTCCCAGGTGGGAAGCCTCAGCGACCCCATGGTCTCCTACACCTTCGCGCCTCAGAGCGTCGTGTCGGACGTTGTGCCCTACGGACAGGTGCTGCGCTTCTCACAGCACGTGCCCTATCCCGGCAAGAGACGCATACGGCGTGAGATCGCGGAAGCAGAGTCGGACGCCGCGGCCGAGAGTGTCGACACCGTTCGACTCCGCCTCGCGCTTCTGACCTCGCACCTTTTCGACGACTACTACGTCATCGAGCGGGCGATCGAGATCAACAATGAGCACGTCGAGCTCCTCGAGATGTTCCAGAGGATCGCGACGACGCGCTACGCCGCCGGCGAGACATCTCAGCAGGCACCCCTGCGGGCCGAGGTCGAGGCGGCCCATCTCCTCCATCGCGAAGTGGTCCTCGGCACGGAGCGGGCGGTCCTGCTGGTGAAGCTCAACGAGCTCCTCCACCGAGAGCCGCTTGCCTACGTCCCTCCTCCCCCGACGGAACTGGTCGTGGCGGAGCAGAGCGATGCGGCGTGGCCTGGAGATCGGATCGAAGAGGCCCTTGCAGCGCGCCCTGAGCTCAGGGCCGCCGGCGCTGCGCTAGAGGCTCGGCGCCTCGAGATCGAGCTGGCGCGCTTCGAGTCCAAGCCCGACTTTGAGCTGATGGGCTCGTACAACACCATGTGGCAGCGGTCACAGCACCGATTCATGGTCGGCGCCGGGGTGAGCCTGCCGCTGTACCGACCTCGACTGCGAGCCGCGCAGGCCGAGGCCGAAGCCGCGGCCAGGTCGCTGGAGAGTGATATCGCGGGGCTTGCGGACCGTGTCCGCACCGAGGTCACGACCGCGGGCCTCAGGCTTGGGGAGGCACAGCGCGTCGTGTCCCTCTATCGATCCCGGCTGTTGCCGGCCAGCTCCGATCAGGTGTCGGCCGCCCTCGCCGGATTCCGCACGGGCGAGGTGAGCTTCCTGGCCCTGATCGAGGCCGAGCGCAATCAGCGGTCGGTGAAGCTCGAGTACGAACAGGCTCTGGCAAACGTCCATCGCCGCCGCGCAGAACTGGACCACGCAGTGGGGCGAATGGAGAAGACTAGATGAGTACACGCGACCACCAGACGTTTCGCCACGCGATCGCAGGCGTACTCGCGATTGCACTCCCGTCCCTGGTCGCCTGCAACCTGTTGGGCGACACGCCGAAGGGCGAACCGACGGTCTCCAGCCAAGCGGAGAGTCTCGAGCTGCGTATCTGGCTCGACCCCGATCCTCCAAAACAGGAGGGCGTCCTCTGGATCGAGTTGCTCGACCGAGATGGGTCGCAAGTCGAGGAGGCTGAGGTCGAGGTCGGCTGGCTCATGCCTGCGATGGGTGCCATGGCCGAGATGAAGGGGGACAGCGACGTGGAACGGCGTGGCTCCGGGCTCTACCGCGCACCGCTCGATCTGCCCATGGCGGGGACGTGGACTGTGTCCGTCGAGGGCAGCACAGCCGAGTCATCGGTCCTGGCGGAGTACACCCTGAACACAGGAACACCCGGACTACGAGAGGTGACCCTTCGCGAAGTCGCCTCCGGACGCCCCCGGCTACCGCGGCTCACGGATGCCGAGGACCCGGAGACGCGCTCCGAGCACGTACACGAGCTCGGAGGCGGCGAGATCGCACACTACACGTGCTCCATGCATCCTTCGGTCAAGAGAGACGCTTCCGGCACCTGTCCGATCTGCTCGATGGATCTCGTACCCGTGACTCGGCGGGAAGTCGATACAAGCGTCTTCGTAGTGGACTCCGCCCGCCGACAGGAGATCGGGGTCCGCACAGAACCGGTACGTTTCGAGACGGTCAGTACCGAGATCCGGGCAGTCGGCAAGGTGACTTACGACGAAAGTCGACTCTCGGAGGTGACGGTGAAATACGCGGGATGGATCGGGAGGCTTCACGCCGACCGAACCGGTGAGCTCGTGGCGAGAGGCGAGCTCCTCTTCGAGCTCTACAGCCCGGAGCTGTATGCCACCCAGGAGGAGCTTCTGGCAGCCCTTGCGAGCCAGCGTGCGGCCCGCGAAACGGCGGCACCCGATCGCGCCGACTATCTCGTCGAGGCGGCTCGACAACGCCTTCGCCTCTGGGACCTCGGTGAGGGGCAGATCGCCGCCGTCGAAAAGGCCGGGGAACCCGTCCGGTACCTTCCGATCCTGGCTCCCACGTCGGGCTACGTCATCGAGAAGCACGTCGTGCAAGGCGCCAGCGTCGCACCGGGCCAGACTCTCTATCGCCTCGGTGGCCTCGAAACGGTTTGGATCGAAGCCGAGGTCTACGAATCCGACCTACCTTTGATCCGGATCGGCCAGAGAGCCGAGGTGACGCTCCCGTATCTTCCCGGCCGCAGCTTCGAAAGCGAGGTGTCGTTCATCTACCCCTACCTCGAGAGTGGGAATCGCACTGGCATCGTGCGCCTTGCGTTGGACAACCCTGACCTCGAGCTGAAGCCGGACATGTATGCGAACGTCATCCTCCAGGTCGATCGCGGCGCGCGGCTGACGGTAGCCGAGGAGGCCGTGCTCTATGCGGGCGATCGCCGGCTCGCGTTCGTCGACCTGGGAGAAGGTCGTCTGGAGCCGCGTGCCGTGGAGGTCGGGGCCCGATCGGGTGAACGGGTAGAGATCCTGTCGGGGCTGGAGGCCGGCGAGGTGGTCGTCACGTCCGGCAACTTCCTCATCGCCGCGGAGAGTCGGCTCAAATCCGCCGCTGGGAAGTGGTGATGAGGACTCCCGGTTCGCGACCCGGCGCGATCGCTCGACTCATCGAGTACAGCGCTCGCAACCCTCTGTTGACGATTCTGCTCGTGGCGGGCCTCGCCCTGTGGGGCTGGTACGCGCTCGGTGAGGGACCCCTGGACGCCATCCCAGATCTGTCGGACGTCCAAGTCATTGTCTTCACGGAGTGGCCCGGTCAGAGCCCGGACCTGATCGAGGACCAGATCACCTATCCGATCTCGTCGACGCTTCTAGCGGCGCCCAAGATCAACTTCGTCCGCGGTCAGTCCTTCTTCGGGCTTTCGTTCGTCTACGCCATCTTCGAAGACGGTACCGACATGTACTGGGCGCGCTCCCGCGTCCTCGAATACCTCAGCGAGGTGCAGGGAGATCTTCCGGACGGCATCACACCGATCTTGGGGCCCGACGCCACAGGTGTCGGGTGGGTCTTCGAGTACGCACTCGTCGATCGCAGCGGGCGCCACGACCTCCAGCAGCTGCGGAGCCTTCAGGACTACAACCTCCGCTACGCGCTCGAAAGCGTGCCAGGGGTGGCGGAGGTCGCCTCTGTCGGCGGCTTCGTGAAGCAGTACCAGGTGATTCTCGATCCGAACAAGCTCGTTGGCCACGGCATCCCCGTACGACGGGTCATCCAGGCGGTACGCGAGGCCAATCAGCAGGTCGGGGGGAGGGTTCTCGAGATCTCCGGTCACGAGCAGATGGTGCGCGGGCGTGGCTATGTGGAGAAGGTCGAGGATCTCGAACTGGCGCCGCTGGCGGTGACCGACGCCGGCGTGCCGATCCGGATAGCCGACGTCGCCGAGGTGAAGATCGGCCCGGACATGCGCCGGGGAATCGCCGAGCTCGACGGGCGCGGCGAGGTGGTGGGCGGCATCGTCGTCATGCGCTATGGCGAGAACGCGCTACGCGTTATCGGGGCAGTCAAGGAGCGCCTCGCCGAGGTCGAGCGTAGCCTCCCGGAAGGAGTCGAGGTCGTTGTCACCTACGACCGGTCCAGCCTAATCGAGGCGTCGATCGACACGTTGCGCGAGACCCTCATAGAGGAGACGGTGGTGGTCTCGATCGTCATCTTTCTCTTCCTGCTCCACGCCCGCAGCGCTCTGGTGCCGGTGATCACGCTTCCCCTTGCGGTGCTGCTGTCATTCATCCCGATGCTCTATCAAGGGCAGACCATCAACATCATGTCGTTGGGTGGCATCGCCGTGGCCATCGGAGCGATGGTCGACGCGGCGGTCATCCTGATCGAGAACATCCACACGAGGCTCGAGGGATTCGACGGCGAGGGCGGGAGCGAGCGCCGACTCTCGCTCGTCATTCAGGCGATGCAGGAGGTCGGCCCCAGCATCTTCTTCTCGCTCTTGGTGATCACGGTGTCGTTCCTGCCGGTCTTCACCCTGCAGAGCGTGGAGGGCAGGCTGTTCAAGCCGCTGGCCTTCACCAAGACCTACTCGATGGGTTTCGCGTCTGTGCTGGCGGTCACTCTAACCCCTGCGCTGGCCGCGATCTTCGTTCGCGGACGTATCCGTCGGGAAGAGAAGAACCCCCTCAATCGCTTCCTCATGGCGGTCTACGCGCCCGTCGTGCGGCTCGTCGTCCGTTTCCGCAAGACGGTGCTCATCGTCGCAACGCTCTGTGTGGTCGCCACTGTTCCCGCCTACCTCGACCTCTCGAGTGAGTTCATGCCGCCGCTGAACGAGGGAGCGATCCTCTACATGCCGACGGCGCCTCCCGGGATGTCGATCACCGAGGCCGCATCGATCCTGCAGTCCATGGATCGCCGACTCGCCGAGTTCCCCGAGGTCGAGCGTGTCTTCGGCAAGATGGGACGCTCGCGCAGCGCAACAGATTCCGCTCCGATCGGTATGGTCGAGACCGTCGTCACTCTCAAGCCACGAGATCAGTGGCGCCCAGGTCTGACCTGGAACGGCCTCATCGCCGAGATGGACACGGAGCTGCGCTATCCCGGGATGCCGAATGTCTGGTGGATGCCGATCCAGACCAGGATCGAGATGCTCTCGACCGGCATCCGCTCCCAGCTCGGCATCAAGGTATTCGGCGACGATCTCACCGATATCGAGCACGCGGCGATTGACATCGAGAAGGTGGTCGCGCAGATACCTGGCACCCGTAGCGCCTTCGCAGAGCGTTCGACCGGGGGCTTTTTCGCCGACATCGAGGTCGACCGCCGTGAGGCGGCGCGCTACGGCCTGTCGGTGGCCGACGTCAACGAGGTGGTGATGTCGGCGATCGGAGGCATGAACGTCTCAGAGACAATCGAGGGTCGAGAGCGCTATCCCATCAGCGTTCGCTACGCTCGTGACTACCGAGAGACTCCAGAAGCGCTGACGCGGGTCCTGGTAGCGACGCCTACCGGAGCCCAGGTACCCCTCGGGCAGCTCGCCGAGCTCGGCTTCAGCACCGGCCCGCCCATGATCCGCAGTGAGGATGGCAAGCTCGTGGGCTTCGTCTTCGTCGATCTCGCCGACCGCGCGATCGCTGACTACGTGGAAGAAGCCAGGAGTGGCGTAGCTCGCGACGTGACACTGCCTCCCGGCACGCGATTGGAGTGGGCGGGTCAGTTCCTCTACCTCGAGCGCGCGAAAGAGCGACTGATCATCGTCGTGCCAGTTACGCTCCTCATCGTCTTTCTCTTGCTCTACTTCCACACCGGTTCGCTCGTTGAGACGGCGATCGTGCTCCTCGCCGTGCCTTTCTCTGTCGTCGGAGCCATCTGGCTGATTTGGGTTCTCGACTACAACATGAGCGTCGCGGTGTGGGTCGGCCTGATCGCACTGGCCGGGCTCGACGCCGAGACCGGCCTGGTGATGCTTCTCTACCTGAAGCTCGCGCATCGGAAGTGGCTGGATGAGGGTCGACTGCAGGGCAGACATGACCTTCGAGACGCCATTGTCGAGGGGGCGGCGCGACGCCTCCGGCCGAAGTTCATGGCGGTGGCGACCACCATGATTGCGCTCGTCCCCGTCATGTTGTCTACGGGTGCCGGTGCCGACGTCATGAAGCGGATCGCGGCTCCGATGGTAGGAGGCCTGGCCAGCTCTTTTCTTCTGCAGCTGACCATCTACCCAGCCGTTTTCGCGATCTGGAAGCAACGCGAGCGGCGCAGCACCTAGTGTCGCGCACGGGACACTAGAACAAGGTGTAGATGAACGGCGCAGCCGTCGAGCCGCCGAGGACCACCAGAGCACCGAGGAGCAGGAGCACGAGCAAAATCGGGGTCAGCCACCACTTCTTGTTGTGCTTCAGAAAGTCCCAGAACTCGCCGAGAAAGCTCGGTGAGTCGGCGTCGGCGCGGGATTCGAACTCGGATTTGGCCATGGTGAGGGAGTCCGCTCAGTATTGGCGAAAGTATCTTTCGATATCGATCGTCTTGTCGCGAGTGATCCAGTAGGTCTTGGCGTCGCGATCCAGCTCGCGGGTCATCGGGTCTTTGCCGGCGATGCGCAGCGCCAGGCCAACGAGTGTGAACAACACGTAGTAGACCACGGCCAGAAGGACGTGCGAGAGCACGAAACCGATCGGGAAGACGGCGACCATCGTCGCCAGCCACACCCAGCGGGCGACGGTCGGGATCGGGACGCCGACGACGGCCACCGCGAGGCCGAAGCCGACCAGGCCCTTGGCGGTAGCCGTGGCGCCGAGCTGGCTGTGCAGCAGCCATCCGATCCAGACACAGAACAGCGGGAAGACCAAGCCGGCGAACCAGCGCAGCTGCTTGGGGGTGGGGTCTCGGTTGAGCTCGATCATAGCGTCGTGTTTCGCTAGTCGAGCTCGAAGTCGCGCTCGTAGCCTTGTACCGCTTGGCGCGCGCTCTCGGGCTGCTCGGTTTTCAGTAGCACGAACTCGTCCAGCACCAGCGCGTCCATCTCGGTGGCCATGAAGCAGCGGTAGGCGTCCTCGGGTGTGCACACGATCGGCTCGCCGCGGACGTTGAAGGACGTGTTGATAACGATCGGACAGCCGGTCCGCTCGGCGAAGGCCTCGATCAATCGGGCATAGCGCGGGTTGCGCTCGGCATCGACGGTCTGCAGGCGTGCCGAGCCGTCGACATGGGTTACGGCGGGGATCTCCGAGCGCGGCACCTTGAGGCGCTCGAGACCCTCGATGCCCGCCTCCTCGGTACCGATCATGCGCGACTCGTGGACCGGGGCGACGACCAGCATGTAGGGGCTGTCTTCTTCGTTCCGGGTCTCGAAGTAGTCGTGCACGTGATTCCGTAGTACGGAAGGCGCGAAGGGCCGGAACGACTCGCGGTACTTGATCTTGAGGTTCATGGTGGTTTGCATTTCGGAACTTCTCGGGTCACCGAGAATGCTGCGCGCCCCGAGCGCCCGGGGGCCGAACTCCATTGCCCCCTGGAACCAACCGACCACCTGATCGCTGGCCAGGAGCTCCGCGACTTGCGACACGAGGTCGTCGTCGTCGACGAAGCGGCGGTGGGGAATGTCGCCCGCGGCGAGGAAGCTCGCGACCTCGTCGGCGGAGAAGCCCGGGCCCAGAAACGAGCCGCGCTGGCTGTCGCGATGCCCGGTCGAGCGCTCGTTGTCGAGGAGCTGGTGCCAGATGAAGAGAGCCGTTCCCAACGCCCCACCCGCGTCGCCGGCGGCCGGTTGGATCCAGACATCGCGAAACGGTCCCTCGCGCAGGATGCGACCGTTGGCGACGCAGTTCAGTGCCACTCCGCCCGCCATGCAGAGGTTGTCGAGGCCGGTGAGCTCATGCACGTGGCGAGCGATTCGCAGCACGATCTCTTCCGTGACCTTCTGGATCGACGCTGCGAGATCCATCTCGCGCTGCGAGATCGGCGACTCTGGCCTTCGGGGCGGCCCGCCGAAGAGCTCGGCGAAGCGCGGCCCGGTCATTCGGAGGCCCTGGCAGTAGTTGAAGTACGACATGTCCATGCGAAACGAGCCGTCGTTTTTCAGATCCAACAGGTGCTCGAGGATCGCGTCCGTGAAGCGGGGCTCGCCATAGGGGGCGAGTCCCATCAACTTGTACTCGCCCGAGTTGACCTTGAAGCCGCAGAAGTGGGTAAAGGCGGAGTAGAGGAGGCCGAGGCTGTGCGGGAACTGCAGCTCCTGGTCGAGCTCGATCCGATTGCCGCGGCCGGTGCCGATCGACGCAGTGGCCCACTCGCCAACGCCGTCGAGGGTGAGGATCGCGGCCTGGTCGAAGGGCGAGGGGAAAAACGCGCTTGCGGCGTGCGATTCGTGATGCTCGGTGAAGACGTAGCGTTTGTCGTACTGCCCGCGCAGGCCCTTCGACAGCTCGCGGCGCATATGAAGCTTCTTGTTCAGCCATGCGGCCATCGCCAGGCGGAACGAGGCGTACCCTCTCGGCGCGTAGGCCAGATACGTCTCAAGGAGGCGTCCGAATTTCAGCATCGGCTTGTCGTAGAAGCCGGCGTAGTCGAGCTGGCTCGGCTTCAGGCCCGCCGCTTGCAGGCAGTAGTCGATGGCATGGGTTGGGAAGTCCTGGTCATGCTTCACTCGCGTGAAGCGCTCTTCCTGTGCCGCCGCCACGATCTCCCCGTCGACCACGAGCGCGGCCGCGGAGTCGTGGTAGTAGGCGGAGATTCCCAGTATCGACGTCACGCGGTCGAGCCGTGGGACTACGAATGGGACTTCAGGAAGGCAAGAGCTTCTTCGATGCCAGGGGTGTCCTGACGTCCCTCCCAGACAGTCGCCAGTCGCCGGTAGGCGTCCAGCGCCCCGGTCTCGTCACCCTTGCCGAGCCGCGCCCGGGCGAGTCCGCGTAGCGACAGCGCTCGATTCGCCGTGCGCTCGAGCGAGCCGGTGAAAGCGGCGATCGCTGCGTCCCAGCGCTCCATCTCGAGCAAAACCTCTCCCTGCAGCTCGTGGGCGGGCTTGACCGGGCTCACCGCACCGCGTGGCAGGCCACGCTCGTCGGCCATCGCCACCGCCTCGGCGAGGATCTTGAGCGCCTTTTCCTCCTTGCCGTCGGACAGCGCGATCAGCGCACCGATCTCCTTCTCCATCATGCTTTTCGACGAGGCGTAACGGCGCCCCATCATCGACTTGTCGTCACCGGCGGCCTCGACCTCGGCGATCAGGCTCTTATGCGCTGCCTTCGCCGCGGACTTCTGGCCGAGCCGGACCGCGGCCAACCCCGAGGCGAAGGCATCCCATGCCGTCGAGCCCTCGGTGAGCGGATGGGCGTGCCACTTCTCGGTCTCGACCATGAAGCGCGCTCGCATCATGGGCAGGGTCTGCACCGCCCGGCTAGCTCCGTCGCTCTCCTCGATGATCCTCTCGAGGGTCTTGATCCATTGGGCGGCCTGCTCGTAGTCGCCGTGCTGCAGGTCGCCGTACTGACCCCAGTCGAGTGCATGGACCATGTCGTTGATGGCGTCGCCGGGCTCCCACAGATCACGTGCGGCTTGGTAGGCAGACACGTTCGACGAAGACACCCGCTTCCACATCCCGTGCTGGATGAAGATGTGCGTCGGCATGTGCCGCGCGTGCGACGCCGCCGGCGCGATTTCCGCATAGCGGTTCGCCGCCTCGAGCGCGAGCGGCGCGTGGATCGGGTCGTCGAAGGAGTGGATCACGTAGTGCGCCGCTCCGGGATGGTTAGGGCGGCGCTTGAAGACGTCGAGTGCGACCGAACCGGCGCGCACCCGGTGGCGTGGCTCGTAGTCACTGTCGCCCAGCGACCCGGAGGCCGACAGCAGGGACAGCGCGTAGAAGGTGGCGACTTCGTCGTCCTTTGGGTATTGATCGTAGAGGTCGAGCATGCGCTCGTAGTAGCCGATCTTGCGATCGCTCGACTCGCCGTCTCCCCACAGCACCTCCACCGCCCCGAGGAAGCCCTTCTCGCGGTCGGTCTCTGCCTTCGACGCGCGTTCGGCAGGCGAGCTTCCGAGCCTTGTCAGCACCTTGCGCGGCTCGGTCGGGTCCTGATTGGAGAACAGCGGATGGTTGTAGCAGAGTGTCTCGCCCCAGAAGGCCATCGCGAAATCGGGATCGAGCTTCTGAGCGGTCTGAAACTGCTCGATCGCCTGCTTCCAGGCGAAGCTGTGCAGAATGGCGACACCGCGTAGGAAGTGCCTCTGTGCCTCTGCCGATTCAGTCGAGGTCGGAAAGTCCACGACCCCGACATCCTTGAACTGTCCGGCGCAGGGCAGGGTCAGTGCGAAGAGGGTGAGGGCCGTTACGGTGCGGGCCGAGATGCGCTTCATGGGGACTCCAGGTCGATGCGGGAAGAGACGCCGATGCTAGCATCCAGCCGTGGCCAACCTGCGCCGATTCCTGCGCTACGTGAGGCCGTACACCGCCAGCCTGCTGGCTGCCGTTGCTCTCCTCTTGGTCACCGGGGCTCTGGCCTCGCTCGGCGTGGCGGCGATGAACCCGCTGGTCAACGAGGTGCTGCTGCCCGGCGTCGGCGCGGCGGCGGTGCAAGCTTCGCCGCTCAGCGGGTGGGCCGCCGAAGTCCTCCCCCGAGAGTTCGTCGAGGTGTGGCAGAAGCAGCCGTACGTCTTCGTGCCGCTGGTGCTGTCTTTGGCCTTTGGCCTCCGCGGCATCTTTCTCTTTCTCGGTGGCTATCTGCTGCGGGCCACCGGGGCCAGGGTCGTGCGCGACCTGCGAGCAGACCTGTTCGACTCCATCGTCGGCCAGTCGTTGCTGTTCTTCGAGCACCACCGATCGGCGGACCTGCTGTCGCGCATGCTCACCGACGTCCAGAAGATCCAGCGTGTGGTCTCCGCCGATCTTGCCGCCGCGCTGCGTACCGGCACGATGGTGCCGTTCATGGTCGCCGTGATCGTCGTGCACGACTGGCGCCTGTCGGCGATCGTGCTCGCCGTGCTCGGTGTCTTGGGTCTGCCGATGGTGCGCCTCAGCCAGCGGCTGCGTCGCGTCTCGCGACGAGCCCAAGAGGCGACGGCCGACGTCGGACATCGGGCCAGCGAGGCGATCGGCGCGGTGCGTGTGGTCCAGGCCTTTGGCATGGAAGGCCACGAGCGGCGGCGCTTTGGAGACGTGCTCGCCGGCCTGCTTCACGTCGATCTTCACGCCTCGCGTGCGGCCGCGTTGGCACCGGCAATGATCGAAATCTCGTGGGCGATCAGCGGTGGTCTCATCTTCTTCTTCGCCGGCCGGGCGATCTCAGGCGGCACCCTCGATCCGGGCAACTTCGCGGTCGTTCTGGCGGGACTCGGAATGCTCTTCGCCGCGGTGCGCGTGCTGAACCGGTGCAACTTGCAGCTGCAGATCGCATTGGCCTCGGCGGATCGCGTCTTCGAGATCCTCGACGAGCCGGTCGTTTTGTCCGACGCCGCCGATGCTTCGCAGGTCGGCGCGCTCGACAATGAGATCCGTTTCGAGGGCGTGAGCTTCAGCTACGGTGAGCAGCCGGCTCTCGATCGCGTCGACCTGGTCGTGAACAAGGGCGAAGTGCTGGCACTGGTCGGATCTTCGGGCGCGGGGAAGTCGACGCTGCTCTCGCTCGTGCCACGTTTCTTCGACCCGGGCGCCGGGCGGGTGACTCTCGATGGCCGGGACCTGCGACAGTTGCGGCTGGCGGACCTCCGCGCGCTGGTCGGCCTCGTCACCCAGGAGACCCTGCTCTTCGATGGTCCGGTACACGAGAACATCGCCTATGGCCAAGCCGTGGATCGCGCGGCCGTGGAGAAGGCGGCACGAGCGGCGTCAGCGCACGACTTCATCGTCGATCTGCCAGGCGGCTACGACGCGGTGCTCGGAGAGGGCGGCTCGGGCCTATCGGCGGGCCAGCGTCAACGGTTGACCATCGCCCGAGCGCTGCTGAAGGACCCCCCGATCCTGCTACTCGACGAGCCGACCTCGGCGTTGGATGCCGAGTCGGAAGCCGCGGTGCAGGCGGCGCTCGACGAGCTGATGCGCGGGCGGACCTGCATCGTGATCGCCCATCGATTGGCGACGGTGCAGCGCGCCGACCGGATCGCCGTGCTAGAGAAGGGAAGGGTGGTCGAGATCGGGTCGCACGGCGAGTTGACACGCCGCCGTGGCCGGTACGCTCGGCTTCGAGACCTGCAGATCCTCGATGCGCCGGGCCCCGCAGCGCCAGAGGCCCTGCCGAATCGCGCCGCGGAGTCCTAGAGGTGAGCGGGGTTCGTGAGTCATCCGCGAGGCGCAGGCTCCGCCATGTGCGAGACAGCCTTCGCCAAGCGGTCGGTGTGGTCTTGGCCATCGTTCTGACGACCTACGGCCGGCCGAGCCTCGTCCCGCTCGTGGCCGGGGGGCTCCTAGTGATCGACGGAGTCCTGATCCGGCTGTGGGCGTCGGGCCATATTCGCAAGAACCTCAAGCTCGCGACCGGCGGGCCGTATCGATGGGTGCGTCATCCGCTCTACGTCGGCAACTTGCTCCTGTCTCTGGGGTTCTGTATCGCGTCCGGGAGGTGGTGGGCATGGCCGGTGATGGGCCTCTTCTGGCTGATCTTCTATCCCAACGCCATAGGTGAGGAGGACCGCAAGCTGGAGCGCCTGTTCGGAGACGATTGGCGCCGCTGGCGCGAGCGGACACCGGCCCTGGTGCCCCGTCTGAGTCCGACCTGCCCGGCGAGCACCGGCTGGAAGCTGTCTCGTAGCCTTCGCCTGAACGGCGAGCCGGCGATCGCCGCGGTCCTGTTGGTCTGTCTCGCGCTCCTGTATCGGCGCCTGTTGAGCGGCTAGGGAGGCGTCGGTGGGGACTGCGCCGCCAACACCGCACGCCATCACGGCGGCCGTGCGCTCAGAAGTGGCCGCGGGGTGGCGGCAGCTCGCCGACTCGCGTGGTTACTGCTCGTCCGTGGCACAGCTGGACTGCGAGGGCATCGAACTGGTGATCAAGGCTCCGGCGAACGAGCGCTTCGGCTTCTTCTGGCGCTATCTGCTGCGGCGCGAGCACCGGGCCTACGCGCACCTCGAGGGCGTGGCGGGGGTGCCGCGTTGTTACGGTCTGGTCGACGGCCGCTTTCTGGTGCTCGAGCGAGTTTCAGGAACTCCGTTCCGGGAGGCGGTTTTGGACGGAGACGACGCATTCTTCTCCGAGCTGCTCGCTCTGATCGAGCGCCTACACGCTCGGGGAGTGGTCCATGGGGACCTCAAGAAGAAGGAGAACCTGTTGGTGGGAGAGAGCGGGGCACCCATCGCGCTGGACTTCGCCACGGCCATGGTTCGCAGGTCGGGATTCGCTCCGCTGAACCACTTCATGTGGCGGGCCCTGCGGCAGTTCGACTTCAACGCATGGCTGAAGCACAAGTACCGTCGCGATCTGTCGAAGATCAGCGTCGAGGACTCTCGGTACTACCGCCAGACTCCCATCGAGAGGCTCAACACCCTCGTCGTCCACCGTCTTCTGCCGCGCAGCCGGCCCCGACATCGCGAGACCGCGGCAGGGCGCTCGCGTGGCGAGGGCGAGGGCGAGGGCGGGCTGCTGCGGCGCTTCGCGTCAGCAAGGCGGGAATCCCGAGCCTGGCGTGCAGCGCTGGGCTCCGAGCCGGTCGCGTTCGGCACCCCCTTCGATCTCGTCACCTTAGACGGCGCCCGTGTCGGGGTCGCGCCCGACGGGCGGGTCTGGGCGGGGCAAGAGGTCTCGGCGACCCGGACCTTCTCCTTTGAGGCCGTCAGGCCCGAGCCTGATCTCCCGCGCTACGGGGCGCTGACCGCCGTGCGCACACACGGCGGGCAGCTGGTTCAATGGTCCGGAGAGGCGGGAGATCTGACTGCGACATTCGACGAAGGCGCTGCTGGCGAGCGTGGTGTTTTTCGGGTGTTCGACCCGACCAGCCGCTTTCAGGAGGGCGAGCCGGTGCGGCCGGGGCTTCCGATCTCGCTGGCGACTCCGGATCAGCAGCGACGCTGGCTGCACGACTCGGGCGAGGGCGGCCCGGTCGTCGCGTCGAAGCGCTACCTGCGACGTTCGAGCACGTTCGTCATGCGGCTACAGGTGCCCCGGGCTCCGGATTCGTAGCACTCAATCCTTGACGAGAACCGGTCTGTCCCGGCAGGTGCGGCCTATGGTGTGTCGGAGAGGACTTCCATGCTCAACGGGCAGCCCGCTACGGTGTCGCACTGTCCAGCTGGCCCAGTCACGAAGTCTGAGATCTGCTTGCGGGCGATACCAGGAGTAGCCGTTCCGTGATCGAGAATGTGAAGTATGACCGCAGCCTCTTCGACGTCCTCGTTTGTCACCGTACCGCCTATGAGCACCGCTTCGGGTAGTTTGGCGCTGGTTCGGTAGCTGCCTACCGCAAGTCCTGGCGTGAAGTGGAACTGGCCTAGGGCATTCTGTTTCCCCGGTTGCGTGAGCGATGACGATATCTTCGCCCATGACGACCCAGGACACCGAGTACACGTTGCCCGGTGTGACGTGCACCGTGCCCCTCACGTGAAGGCCGTAGTCTTCGTTGCGAACCAGCAATCCTGACGCCTCGCCGAAGGCCTCTCCATGCAGCGGTTGAGTGCCATCAATCGAGCCTTGCGGAGTGGCGATGCCGTTTCGTTGACGTTCCGTGTGGGCAGCGGCAGTCGAGGCGCTGAGGGCTAGGCAGGACAGGGTTAGCGCGGTCGTGAGTGTCTTGATCTGTGTCGAGGCTCCTTTGTGCCGCGTTGTCTCGGACGCTGGAGATGCAGCGTCCCATGTACGGAGCTGGAAGCGCGGCAGAAGAACCGCTCCGTACGAATCGGGAACAAGCTCGCGAACGAGCATCGGTTGTAGGTCAGCGAGAGTGCTGCGATGAGTTCTTCGGGTAGAGGTTGTAGAAGGTGGAGTGAAGACCCCGCTGGTGGTCGTGTTATTGGAGTTCCAACGTGTCACCGCAGCTTCCCGTCGGTACCAAGACGACGTCGGCCCGCTGACCAGGCCTGATCAGCACGCCCTTGGCAAGATCCGGATCGGAACGGGGCCCAAAG
>JAYZDP010000164.1:0-6777 GCA_036337765.1 Acidobacteriota bacterium | reverse complement strand
GGCGGCTCCGGCCGGGTGCCGGTGCGGGACCCCCGAGGCGCGAACTTCGTCTCCGCTTCCGCGAGCCCCCCGGGCATCGCGTTCGATGGGGGACGCGCCGCGATCTTCGGCCCCTACGGCGGCTTCCGCCAAACGGCCGACTACCCGCTGCTGCGGGTGCGTGGAGACACGCTGCGCGAGGGCGACTCCGTCACCCTGACGTTCGGCGACACCTCGCAGGGCAGCCCCGGGCTGCGGGCGCCGCCCTTCTCGAACGACGCGATCGCGCTGCCGTTGCACGTCGATTTCGGGGGCGGGCGAGCCTACGAACTGCCGCTGCCGACCTTCTCGGTCACGGGCGGAGCGGGAGTCCGCGTGCACGGCTTCGCGCCTTCGATCGTCGGCGTCGGCGAGGAGTTCGAGATCTCCGTGCGCACGGAGGACTCCGCCTACAACCGTGCGACCCGAGATCTGCCGGGCTACGAGGTGGTTCTCGATGGCCGGGTTGTCGGCAGCCTGCCGCCTGGTCGCGCGATCCACCGGCTGCCGGTGACCCTCGACAAGGAGGGCGTGGCCCGCTTCAGCTTCCGCAGCCCGGACGGTCGGTTGACGGGCGTGGCCAACCCGGTCTGGGTGCGGCGTTCGCCCGATCTGCGCCTGTTCTGGGGCGAGACTCACGGCCACTGCGGTTTCGCTGAGGGCCAAGGGACGCCGGAGGGGTACTTCGCGTTCGCCCGCGACGACGCACGACTCGACTTCGTGACCCTCAGCGAGCACGACGTGTGGCTCACCGATGGGCTTTGGGAGATCCTCGACCGGACGGTTCGCGACTTTCATCGCGAGGGCGAGATCATCGTGTTCCCAGGCTATGAGTGGAGTCAACAACGCCAGCGCGGGGGGCATCACAACGTCTTCTTCCGCGGCCCCGGATTCGAGCGGGTCGGGGTGCAGATGGCCCCCAACCTCACAGATCTCTACCGTGAGCTGCGTGCGCGTCACGATCCGGACGACGTCTTGATCATTCCCCACGCTCACCAGAACGGCGACTGGCGATTGAGCGATCTCGACATGGAGACTCTGATCGAGATCATGTCCGGGCACGGTACCTTCGAGTGGTTCGGTCAGCGCTATCTCGAGAGCGGCTTCCGCGCCGGCTTCGTCGCCGCGTCCGACGATCATCGCGGCCATCCGGGCTATTCGCCGGGTCACCCTCAGGCGAATGCTGGGCGGCGCTCGAACATCTTTCAGGCCGGAGGCCTGGCGGCCGTGTGGGCGCCGACGAAGAGCACCGATGCGGTCTTCGATTCTTTGAAGTCCCGCCAGGCCTACGGCACGACAGGATCGCGACGGATCGTGCTCGACGCGCGACTCAACGACGCGATCATGGGAACTGAGCTCGCCTTCACCGCTGCCCGCCGCGTCGAGGGACGCGTCGTAGGGACTGCCCCGATTCGCGCGATCGACCTCATCCGCGACGGGGACGTGGTTGCCTCCTACGATCCGCGCGATCGGGGTCGAGTGGTTGCGGATCGCGACCGGACCGAGGTGGCCGTGGGCTTTTACTCCGAGTCGAGAGTTCAGATCCGCGACAACCCGCGCGGCCAGCGCGCCTGGAGTGGAGTGCTCGTGGTCGAAGGTGCGACCCTCGCGAGCGCGCACCTTCTCGGCACACCCCACTACCAGGCGGACTCTATCGACGTCGATGGCGATCGGGTCCGTTTCAGCGTTAGCACACGCGGCTCGCGCCGTGCGCTCGCTCTGGTGATCGAAGGAGCTGCGGGCGAGACTCGGCTGCGCTTCGAGATCGACGAGGCGAGCGAGTTCGGGGTCGCCCCGAGGCAGGTGCGAACGCCGCAGCAGTTCGCGGCACGGACCTTCTCCCTTCCACTTCCCGAGCGGGGCACGTCAAGCGCGCCGGGAGCCGTCGAACAGGTCTTGGAGGAGGGCGAGTATCGCGACAGTGTACGGGTGGATCTGATCGAGGGCCTGCAGGACGATGTGTCGTTCCGCTTCGTCGACCGCAGCGACACCCCGAACTGGTACTACGTGAGAGCGGAGCAGATCGATGGGCATCTGGCCTGGTCGAGCCCGTGGTGGGTGGGTGGCGAGCGTCCGCGTTGAGCCGGTGCGCTGTGGAGGACGATACGTGACTAGAAGATGGCGCGAAGCTTCTCGGCGAGCTCCCTCGGCGTTTTCTTCCGTGGCCGCCACCCTCGTCGGGATTGTTCTCCTGTCGTGTCGGCCCGGTACGGCTAACGACGCAGCTCAGCCACAGTCAGACCCCAGAGCCGCGACGGTTGCTGCGACGGTGGGCTCGGCTGTCGCTGCCGACGGCCGCTCGATCTCCTGGCGCGAACACATTGTCGATGACCCGGAGATCGGGGGAGTCCCGATCGAGGGCAGTGACGGCCTGTCGATGGCGGACCTCGATCTCGACGGCCATCCCGACGTCGTGTCGGTGCACGAGTCCGATACGGTTTACGACGGCGAGCCGCTCGGCCACATCCGGATCGCGTTCGGCTCCGATGACCCAGACCGGTGGCAGCTCGCGACCCTTGCCGAAGGCGCGGAGGCCGCCGGCGCGGAAGACGTCGCCATCGGTGACGTCAACGGTGACGGCTATCCCGACATCGTCGCCGCCTGCGAGCTGGCGCACCTCATCCTGTTCGTCAACCCCGGACCCGGCGCGCGTACCGAGCGTTGGGAGCGAACCATCCCCGAGGCGACGCAGGGCCGCGGCTCCTACATCCGCGTCTTTCTCGGCGACTTCGACGGCGACTCCCGTCTCGAGGTCGTGGCACCCAACAAAGGGGCCCAGAACCCCAGCCTCGAAGCCACGGAGCGCCACGCGATCTCGCGCTTCGAGCTGCCGCCCGATCCGCTCGACGGGTCGGCCTGGGTCGAGCACGAGCTCATCCGGGTGATGGTGCCGATCAACTCCCAGCCGGTCGACCTCGACGACGACGGCGACCTCGACATCGTCGGTGGCTCGCGCAACGAAGGTAGGATCTTCTGGTTGGTGAACGACGGTGACGGGGGGTTCGTCGAGCGCCCGATCGACATCCACGGAACTTCGCTGCCCCCGGATGCACCGCGGCCGGCACCGATCGCCGGCACCACCCGTGCGGCCGTGACGGGCTTCAACATGGACTTTGCCGACCTCAACAGCGACGGCCGGATCGACATACTGCTCAACGAGTGGCCCAGTCATCTGGTGTGGGTCGAGCAGCCGGAGGAGGCGACCGGCGCGTGGCGCTTGCACACCGTCGGCGAGATGGCGCCGGACCATCTGGTGGGCTTGGTGCTCGCCGATATCGACGGAGATGGCGATCTCGACGCGATGACCGGTTCCTATTCACAAGGCCCGAGGGAGGCGGATGGCGAAGGCGTCGGGCCTGACGCTGCCCTCGGCCGCCTCGCCTGGTTTGAGAACGGCGGCGATCCGACCCGGCCGTGGACCCGCCACGACATCTCACGACGCAAGCGAGGCATGTTCGACAAGTTCGTCGCTCGCGACCACGACGGCGACGGCGACGTCGACTTTCTCGGTACGCGCGGCAACAGCGAGCCCTACGACGGCGTCTACTGGCTGGAACAGGTGCGAACCGACGAGCCCGTGGCAGCTTTCGCGCCGGCGCGCGCCGAAGACTCGGAAGAGATGGCCCTCCCGGGCGCCGGGTGAGTTCGGCGCAGCCGCCTCGTCCGCCCGAGTGACGTTGGGGAGTCGAGGCGTGTCTGCTAGAGCTGTTCTCGCAGCTCCAGCTTGGCGACCGTCTCGATGTGCACCTCGTCGGGACCGTCCGCCAGGCGCAGGGTCCGGTAGTTGGCGTAGGCGTCTGCGAGCGGGAAGTCGCTGCTGACACCGGCGCCGCCGTGGACCTGGATGGCGCGATCGATCACGCGACATGCGAGCCGGGCGGCGATCACTTTGGTCGCCGCGATCTCCTTGCGTGCGCCGCGGTTGCCGACCTCGTCCATGAGCTGGGCCGTTCGCAGCACCATGAGGCGGGCCTGATCGATCTCCATGCGACTGTTCGCGATGTCCGCCCGAACGGTTCCGAACTCCGCCAGAGAACGTCCGAAGGCGACTCGCTCACTGGCTCGGGCACATATCAGGCTCAACGCTCGCTCGGAGACTCCGATGGCACGCATGCAGTGATGGATGCGGCCGGGCCCGAGCCGGCTCTGGGCGATCTCGAAGCCCCGTCCCTCGCCGTGCAGGAGGTTCTCGACCGGGACGCGGACGTTCTCTAGCTCGATCTCGGCGTGGCCGTGCGGCGCGTGGTCGTAGCCGAAGACCGTGAGGGTGCGCTTCCAGGTGACCCCGGGCGTGTCCATGGGAACCAGCACCATCGATTGTTGGCCGTGCCTCGGGCCCTGCGGGTCGGTCTTGCCCATCAGGATCATGAGCCGGCACCTGGGGTCGGAGGCCCCCGAGCTCCACCACTTGCGCCCGTTGATGACGTAGTGATCTCCGTCGCGCTCGATTCGAGTACGGATATTGGTGGCATCGGAGGAGGCGACGTCGGGCTCCGTCATGCCGAAGCAGGAACGGATCTTCCCGTCGAGCAGCGGCACGAGCCACTGTTCCTTCTGGCCTTCGGTCGCGAACCGTTCGAGGATCTCCATGTTGCCGGTGTCGGGAGGGTTGCAGTTGAAGACCTCGCAGCACCAGAAGTTGATCCCCATGGCTTCGCAGATGGGTGCGTACTCGAGATTCGAGAGGCCCGCCCCCCTCTCGCTGTCGGGAAGGAACAGATTCCATAAACCTTCGGCCCGCGCCTTGGCCTTGAGCTCGTCGAGGATCGGCGGGGCCTTCTCGAAGCCGCACTCCCGCGCCTGGTGGTCGTACGTCGACTCGACTGGCAGGATCTCGCGGTCGATGAAGCCCCGGACGCGGTCCCGGTAGTCTCGGGCGCGATCGGAAAGTTTGAACATTGTCCTCTCCTGGGAGTTTGCGGCCGTGCAGCCTCGCACCGGGATAGACCGACCTGTCTAGGGAGGCCGTCGCGCATTCGCCTCGAGGGGCGAAGCGTGCCGCCGCGGCGGTCTCAGGTCGGCCGGATGCCCCACAGGTCGCGGCCGGGACGCAGCAGCCGGTAGAGAGTCTCGATCAGATAGATGTTGCCGTAGGGCATGACGCGCTCCGCGGCGTCGCCGGTCATATTCCCCCAGCAGCCGTGGAGCACGACTCCCTCCGCGGTCGTATGGTGCTCGAGGAGCTCCGAGATCCCGCGCTCGACGAAGGCGCCGTACTGCGCCTCGAGGTCGGGCCGCTCGTGGATGAGACGAGCCATGGCGTTTATCGCTAGCGCGGTGGTGCAGGTGTCGCGAGGGGCCTCCGTGCCACGGGGGTCGTCGAGGTCGTAGGGGGGCACGACGTCGCCGTCTCCGATCATCTCGGCGAGAAAGTAGTCGCAGGTCTTGGTCGCCGCCTCGAGGAACTGTTCTTCTCCGGTGGCCTCGTAGGCGAAGACCGTCGAGTTCATCCCCCAGCCTTGGGCACGCGTCCATCGGCTGTAGTCGTTCCAGCCCTGGGCGGTGTGGAACTCCACCGGCGCCGAGGTCGACGCATCGAATCCCAACAGGTGGTAGACGCGCCCGTCCGCCTGAATGAGGCCTAGCCTGGTCATCGACTCCTGCTCGGTGCGGATGAGCTCTTCGTAGCGGGGCGCGAAGCGGCGCGCCCACCAGAAGACGCTGGCGGACGCCGCGGAGTCGATATAGGCCTCCCAGTCGTTGGCCCTTCTCGGCACCTGGTCGACGAAGTCCGGAGTCGGGCCGTTCGGGGGCCACACCATCAAGACCCCGAGGGTGGGGTGGAAGGTCTCTCCCAGCGAGTCGCAGCCCTTCAGAGCCTGCTCCTTCATCCACTCCTCGCCGGTGATCTCATAGCCCATCGCAGGTCCGTAGTGCGAGACGAAGCCGACGTCGGCCTCGGTCTCGCCGGCGAGCACCTCGCAGTAGCGCGTCACGTCGCTGGCCGCCCGCCGGAAGGATTCGTCCGAGAAAAAGTCGGAGAGCATCCACAGCTTGCCGGCGAGGAAGCCGGCCGTGAAGCCCCGTTGCTCGCGCACGGCAACGTCTCCACGGTAATCCTGCACGCGGTAGCTGCCGTCGTCGGAGTTCAGGTCGAGGTAGATCCCGGGCCGGAACTCCGGCAAGCTCGACACGATGGTCTTGGCGCCGGTGGCCATCCGGTCCATGCCGTCCTCTAACGTGCGCCGGAACTCAGGTGACAGCTTCATCCGTAGCAGGTGCCTCTAGATGGCCTGGGCGTCACGAAGGTCCGCGATCTGTGTCGCCGAGAAGCCCCAATCGGCGAGCGCCGCATCGTTGTGCTCGCCGGCGGCGGGCGGCGGTCCCTGAATGCCGCCCGGGGTGCGGCTGAATCGCGGCGCCGCGTTGGGCTGGGTGACTTCGTCGATCGTGACGAAGGTCTCTCGCGTCTTGTTGTGCTCGTGTGTGGGTGCCTCGTCGAGGTCGAGAACGGGGGCGAAGCAGACGTCGGAGCCTTCCATGATGTCGCACCACTCCGAGCGACTCCTCTGTCGGATGACTGCTGCGAGTCGCTGCTTCTTTTGAGGCCAGGTGGCGCGGTTCCACTGGTCGTCGAAGAGCTCGTCGTCGAGCCCCGCCTTCTCTCTCAGGAGGGCATAGAACTGGGGCTCGAGCGAGCCGATCGAGATCCAATTGCCGTCCGCACAGGCGTAGGCGTCGTAGCAGTGGGCACCGCCGTCGAGCATGTTGGCGCCTTTGTCGTTCGTCCAGTCGCCCGAGCTCTTCATGCCGTAGACC
>JAYZDP010000163.1:0-26222 GCA_036337765.1 Acidobacteriota bacterium | reverse complement strand
CATCCAGGCTTGCCCGGCGTAGAGCCCTCGGTTCGGACGATCTGACACAGAGCCACCCTGCCGCCACCGGCGATAGCGTCCCCGGCGGCGCCGAGAACACTGCGAAAGACTGCCTGCCCCATGTCAAGCCGACTTCGACGCCGACTCCTTCGACAAGCTCTCGCTCTTCGAGCTCGAAGTGGAATCCGAGCCGGAGTCCGAGCCGGAGTCCGAGCTGGAGTCCGATGAGGAGCCCGACTCTTCAGATTTCTTTTCGGGCGCGTCGCCACCCTTGTCTTTTCTGGCGTAGTCAGTGACGTACCAACCGGTTCCCTTGAACTGGAAGGCGGGGGCGGACAGCAACTTGCGCAGCTCGCCACCGCAGGCGGAGCACTCGGTTAGCGGCGGCTCATTGAGGCTCTGGAGCGTCTCCGAGCGATCGCCGCACTCTTGGCACAAGTATTCGTAGATAGGCATTGTCTGCTGGGGATTGACCCGGGGAAACGGGACGAAAGTATACCATTGCGCGCATCGTCGATTCGCTCGAATCCTCCCCAAGAACACAACTCGTGATCGCTCCAGAAGAGGCCTGGCAGCAAGTCGCCGAGCACCTGGCCGCGCGGCCGCCGGAGACCGTCGCGCGTCGGGCTGCCATCGGCCGAATCCTTGCCGAGCCCCTCGAGGCGACCATCGACGTCCCTGCCAACGACGTCTCGGCCATGGACGGGTACGCAATTGCCGGAGCCGTCGGCGCAGGAACGACGCTGCAGGTCGCAGGCATCGTCGCCGCAGGAGATGCGCCGGGAGCGACCCTGGACGCGGCAGCGGCCCTGCGCATCATGACCGGCGCGCCAATCCCCACCGGGAGCGATCGCGTCATTCCCGTCGAGGAGACCTCCGAGGTCGACGGCCGGGTGACCTTCGCAGCCGAGGCCGAGGCGGGAGCCTTCATCCGCCGCCAGGGAGAGATCGTACGCAAGGGCGCGCGAATCTTCGACCGAGGCGCCCTACTCACATCCGGGGCCCTGGCGCTGGTTGCAACCCACGGTCACGCGCAACTCCGGATCGTCGGACGGCCGAGCGTGACGGTCGCCACGACCGGCAACGAGGTCGTCTCACCCGAGATCGAGCCGGGGCCCGGCCAACTGCGCGATAGCCACACAGACTTCCTGCTCTCCGCGCTCGCCAGCCTCGGGCTCGCGGGAAGCTCGCTCGGCATCATTCCGGACGACCTCGGAACGCTCCGAGATCGAGTCGAGCAGGGACTGCGTAGCGACGTCCTGATCCTCACTGGCGGCGTTTCGATGGGCGAGTTCGATTTCGTCGAGGCGGTGCTGGGCGAGCTGGGCTGCAGGCCGCTCTTCGACGCGGTGGCCATCCAGCCCGGCAAGCCGATGGTCGCCGCTGTGCACGACGAGGGCTGGGTGTTCGCACTTCCCGGCAACCCGGCCTCCGCCATGGTCTGCTTCTGGCTCCTGGTCGCACCCGCGCTACGCACCCTGATGGGGCACGAGACCGGATTCTGGCGCGACGCCGTGGCAGCTGAGCTCGTCGGGCCGCTGCCGTCGGCGCGCGACCGCGATCGCTTCCTTCCGGCCGAGGTCGAGGTGCACAACGGCCGGGTGCTGGCCCGACCGATCCTTCCAATGGGCTCGCACGACCTGGCTGGCTACGCATGCGGCTCGGCACTGGTGCGAATCACTGCGGGCAGCGGCCCAACGGAGGTAGGAGGGATGTGTGAGGTCTTGTGGCTCCCAGCCTACGCTTCGCCGCCGGCCTGAGCCGAACAGATGAGCGTTTCGCAAGCACTCGAGCTGGCCTTGGGAGCCGCACTGCTGGTAGCCCCGGCCAGGGCCACCACCCCGGTTCCTGCCACGGTCGTCGAGCCCGGTGGAGGCCCGGTTCGCGGCCTCGTTCTCGAGGACTTCGCGCTGCGGGAAGACGGAGAACCGCAGCAGCTGCTCGAGGTCGACACCGTCGAAGCGGTTCCGCTCGACGTTGCGCTACTGATGGACGTCTCCGCGAGCATGAAGGACGGCCTCGACGAAGCCGTCGCCAGCGCGACTCGCTTTCTGCAGACCGCGTTGCGGCCAGACGACGAGGCCGCCTTCTTCACCTTCAATCACCAGCCAAGCCTGGTGGTGCCGCTCACCGGCGATCTCGATCTGCTCCGATCCGGCGTCGAGGGCGCCACCTCATGGGGCGGGACTGCGCTGTGGGACTCGGCGATGCTGGCGCTCTACTACCTTCAGGGCCACGGCGACCGGCGCACGATCGTCATCCTGTCGGACGGGCTGGACACGGACAGCGAGGCGCGCTTCCACGAAGTCTACGAATCGGCCGTCCGCTCGGGAACGGCAATGCGGCTACTACCCTTGAGCGCGGCTCGCGATCAGGTCTCGCGACTCGGTCCGCGCACCGTGACACCGCCGTCGACCACCACGACCTGACCCGTGATGTAGCCGGCACGCGCGGAGGCGAGGAAGCGAACCGCGTTGCCAACGTCCCATCCAGTGCCCTCGACTTCCAGTAGCGATGCCCGGCGCCGACCCTCCCTGGCGTCGGGGGTCATCCCACGCCCGTAGACCAGAGGGGTGTAGACAGGCCCGGGCGCGACACAGTTCACACGGATGCCGTCGCGACCATGGTCGGCCGCCATTGCCTTCGTCAGCGCAATCACCGCTCCCTTCGACGTCGAGTAGGACGTCAACCCCCGCGGGCGCAACGCCGATATCGAGGACACGTTGACGATCGCCCCGCCGCCGCCCTCGATCATCGCCGGAATCGCGACCTTCGAGGCGAGCACCATCGACTCGACGTTGATGCGCATCACCCGCTGGAAGGTCTCGAGCGGCTCGTCGACGACGGAGCCGCGGCTGCCGACGCCGACGTTGTTCACCAGGACGTCGACACTCGACCATCTGCCGATCGCGGCCTCGACCATGCCCTCGCAGCTCGCGGAGCGGGTGACGTCGGCCTCGAAGGCTACCGCCTCACCGCCGGACGCCTCGATCATCTCGACCGTCCGGTCAGCGAGAGCGAGCTCACGATCGACCACCAGCACCCGCATGCCGGCCTCCGCGAGCAGCAGGCTGGCCGCCCGCCCGTTGCCGATTCCCTCGCCAGCCGCGCCGCCCCCGGTGACGATCGCCACGCGGCCCTCGAGGCCCTCGGCTGCCGCTCGATCGACATCGCTCATGGGGCTGCAGAAAACACGGTGCCATGGGGAACGGCCGCGCCGGACACGCCGTGGCTCCACGACTCGCGATCGAACGAAACCGCCCCGCCGTCGCCGAAGCGGCGGTCGATCGCCAGCCGGCCCGATGTTGGATCGATCGTCACCATCATCACCTTGCGCGCGAGCTCTCCGTATCCTGTCACCACGATGCGCTCCCCTGAGGGCTCGAGCGACATCCAGTGCGGGAAGTGCTCAGCCCCCAGGATCACCGACCCGACCTCCCGCGGCCTTCCCTCGCCCGACAGGTCGAGAGCGACGAGCCCGTCGCGCGCTGGAACGCTCTGGATCCAGAGGTCACGGGCTACGACAGGAACGGCGCAGAACGTCGCGTTGGGCCCGTCGATGCCGTCGGCACGAGACGATTGGAAGACGTAGGCCAGCGACACCTCGGGTGCCGATGTTGCGAGCCCTGAGGTCCGGTGCAGGCCGCAGCCGAACGTCGTCACCATCACGGTCTCGCCATCCGCCAGGACTCGCGGCTCCACGGGGTGAAGATGCTCCCTCCCGCGCGGGCCCCGCGGCAGCCTCACGGTAGCGAGGAGCTTGAGGTCCGAGAGCCGCCACAGCTGGACCGTGTCGTTTCGCACCCGCCCGCGCATGTCGGTCGACGTGGTGACCAGCCGGTCGAGGTCGGGAACCGGCGCGAGGCTGTAGGGCCGAATGGTCGGATGCTCGGCGTCCGCGGCGCTCGCCCACCGCACCACGTCACCGGAGGATGTCAGCTCTGCGACGCCTCCGGTCGTGTCTGGCAGGCCACCGGCATTCTGGAAAGTGGCGAGGAGGTTGCCATTCGCCAGCCTCTCCATCGAGTGGAGATGGTCGAGATCGGCGCGGGCCTCGAACGAGCTAACGAGCCGCGGGCTGTGCGGATCGGCGAGGTCGACGATGTACGTCGTGCCGGCGGAAAAGCCGTTCACGAACAGTCGGCCATCCTGGCCCATCTGGTGCTCGACGTGGTGCGCGCCGCTCGCCATTCCGACCGGCAGAGTCGCGACGATCTCGCCGTAGGTCGCCGCTTCCGAGCGCGCATCGACAACGGCGACGAAGTCGGAATGATCCCCGTCTTCATCTCCGGCCCACACGAAGAGATATCGGCTCTCAGCCGTCGCGGTCGACACGGCCGAGACCAGCGCGGCAGCGGCACTCAGGGCGATCTTCGCAGCCGTGTTCACCGCCGGTCGACCTCGATGCCGCTACAGCAGCGGCCGCGGGAATGGCCCCAGCTTCGATTCCAGCACCTTAGCGACCGCCAGCGCCACATCCTCACGCCACGGCCTCGCAACGATCTGCACTCCGATCGGTAGGCCCTCAGGCGCAGTTCCGCCACGGACGACCGCCCCCGGCCAGCCGGTGAGGTTGTAGCTGATCGTGTAGCTGAAGGAGGCAAGTCCCGCCTCAGCGAGCCCGCCGTGCTCGAACGCCGGACCAGCATTCACCGGCGAAAGGATCACGTCGTAGTCGTCGAAAAAGCCGGTCATGCGACTGCGCATGTCCCACCAACGGGCGATCAGGGCGTCCAGAGCGACGGCTCCCATGGCCGTGCCATCGCCTGGGCTGAGCGAGCTCTCCGTGGTTCCGGCGGCCCGCGACAGTCGCGCCACCGCCGCACCGTCGTCCCAGGAGTACAGCGCACCGAGCTCGAACGTGTCTTCCACCCCGGTCGGGCGAGCTTCCTCCACCGAAGCCACCTCGGAAGCCAGGGCCTGAGCCGCATCCTCGACCGCCGCCACGGTCTCCGATGTCGGCGTCCGGATGCCGTTGTCGGTGTGAAACGACACCCGCAGCGCGCCTAGGTCGACGGCCTCCGGATCGGAGGTGGCCATCGGCACGATCGCCGGATCGACGCCGTCGGGCCCCGCGATGATCGAGAGCAGAAGCGTCAGATCGTCGACCTCCCGCGCCAGGGGACCGATCTGCTGAAACGAATCCTGCACTCCGCCGAAGGGGTAGATGTGGCCGGTCCTTGGCACTCTTCCCGAGGTCGGCTTGATGCCGCATATGCCACAGAAGTGGGCGGGTAGACGTATCGAGCCGCCGTAGTCGCTACCGATGTCGAAGGGAGCGCCGCCGGCCGCGACGATAGCCGCGGCGCCGCCGCTCGAGCCGCCCGAAGTCATTGCGCTGTCCCACGGATTGGTAGTCGTACCGTAGATCAGATTGTCGGTCTCGAACGACAGCGTGAACTCAGGGGTATTGGTCTTGCCGAGCAGGATGGCGCCGGCCTCCCGCAGTCGACGAACGACCGTCGCGTCGCGCTGGGGAACGAACGAAGCGCGTCCCTTCGAGCCACCGGTCGAGATCATTCCAGCTGTGTCGAGCGAGTCCTTGATGGTCATCGGCACGCCGAAAAGGGCTCCGACCGACTCGCCGCGCGCCCGGGCGGCGTCGGCCTGTGTGGCCAGTTCGAGCGCCGTCTCACCGTCGAGCTGCACGACTGCGTTGAGCGCAGGGTTGACCTCCGCGATGCGCTGAAGGCAACTCTCGACCAACTCGACCGAGGACACGTCGCCCGCAGCAAGCGCTTCTGCCATCGCTACGGTCGACGAGAAGTAGAGCGGCTCGACGAGCTCGTGGGAGGCCGGGCTGACCACCGGGGTCTCCGAGGATGCAACGTCCCCGCCAGGCCCGCATCCGACCAGGCCGCTCACGGCCAGTCCGCCCGCGGCCAGCCCCAAGACGTCGCGCCTCGATGGCTGCTCTTCATGGGTCGTCTCCTCGTCGGCCATGGACTGTCTCCTGTTAGCGCGGCGGCCACTCGGGCGGATGGCTTCCCAGAGCAACCGGAGGCCGGACCCAATGAGGCGGTGTCTCCTCGAGTCCTACGGGTGACCGCACGTAGGTGATCTTTCCGAAAGGCGAGTCGAGTGTATCCAGAACGTCGCCGACCTCCTCCAGTGGCGGGTCCGCGGCGCCGAGCCCATCTATTCGACCCAGATTCTCGATCCAACGGCCGGTCTGCGCCAACGACACGCGAACGTGCCAGCTGCCGCCCTCCTCACACCGCTTCAAGAGGCCCATCATCGCGCCGAAAGCACAGAGAAAGCCCGAGCCGTGGTCGAGCGCCTGACACGGTAGGGGTCTCGGCCGATCGACTCCGGCCGCCGCCGCGCCCGAGTGAGCAATGCCGGTCGCAATCTGCACTAGGCTGTCGAAGCCGCGCCGCGCGCTCCAGGGGCCCTTCCTGCCGTACGCGGACAGCGAGACGTAGACGATGCCTGGTCGCAGGGTGGCGAGATCCGCGGCCGAGAACCCGTGTTCGGCGATCGCTCCCGGCCGATAGCCCTGAACAAAGACGTCCGCCGTGGAGGCGAGCTCGCGCAGTCGCTGGCGACCCGACTCCTCGCGTAGATCGACGAACGCCGCGAGCTTGCCGCGACCGCTCTCGATGACCAGCGGCGCCATGCTGGGAAGGTGCGGCCCCGAGACCCGCATGACCGTCGCGCCGTGCGAAGCCAACTCGCGCCCGCAGACAGGACCGGCGATAACGCGGGTCAGGTCGAGCACGCGAACGTCGCCGAGCGGACGCTCCGCCGGCGGTAGGGGCTCCGGGTCGGCATCGCCGATCCGCTCGATCTCGAACAGCGGCAAGGTGGCGAGCTCGGCCGCATGCGGATGCCGCGACCACTCTTCGCTCGAGCGCATGAGCGCGGCACAGAGCCCGCGCTCGCCGAGCGCGGCATCGATCCCGGGGCCATCCCATTCGAGCAGGGCCGCACGCACCGCGTCGCGAGACGCCTCGCAACCGAGCACCTCGAGCACGCCGGCCTTGTGGTGCGGGAAGTTGGTGTGCAGCTGAATCCAACGATCGTCGCCGGTCTGGTAGTAGCCTGCGAGCTCGTCCCACGAGCGGGGTGGCGGCCCGTCGTCGACACGCAGGTAGTGCTCCGCGCGAAACGCCAGAGCCGCCGCGCGAAGATCGACCCGGACCTCCTGACGGCGGCCGCCGCGTCGGTGCCAAAGCTCGGCCGCCGCCAACCCAGACGCCGCCGTGGTCGCAGCCGCCGCAGTTCCGACGCGATAGATCGACGGCAGCACCGGCTCCGTGCCGATCAGCCGTACACGCTCGAGACAAGCTCGATCACCGCCGCCGAGCCGCCAGACGTCGTCGAGTGCTTCGGTCGGAGCGATCATCCGCCACAAGCCTAAACGAGATCCGAGTCGCCGAGCGCCATGTGAACTCGAGCTCCGCTCTGCATCACTCGAGTGAGCCTCGCGGCCCGGTCCTTGTACACCTCGATGTTCATTCTCGGGCCCGCCTTGACGACGCGGAAGCCCGCTTCGTCGAACTGCGGACGCAGCAAATCGGCGTCGTTGGTCCATATGCGAACCGCGCCCACCGAAGACTGACGCAAGAGAGCGAGCCCGTCATCGAGAAGGCTACGCCTGACATCGGAGCGCGCGGGGTGGCCCCGCAGATCGGCGATGTAGCCGACTGGACCCGAGTCCGCCAACACCAGGTACCCCGCAAGGGCAGGCCCCTCGAACAACCCACGAACTCGGTATCTCCTCGCCCTGGGATCGAAATAGCGCCAGTTGAAAGTCTCCGCAGTGCGGTCCACGACGGCGTCCATCCCGGCATGGGCCTCGCCCCACAACGCGTCCACAGGGTCGTCGAGGAATGGATCTCTCGAATCGTGCCCATCGCCGACCGCCACGATCTGGCGCGGCTCGCGAGTCGGGCGGCCGAGCTTCCAACCGAGATGCGCGACTGGATCGGCACCAGCCAGATCGTAGGGCGGCCAGCGGCCGAAGACGGTTCGCAGCAACTCGATCAGCTGGGGAAGGTCGCCAACCTCGAGGCTACGACACCGGATCTCGCTGGCCTGGTTCAGGTCAGACCCGCATCAGCACACAGCCCCAGTGCATGCCCGCACCGAGGGCGGTGAAGGCGACCAGGTCCCCCTCGCCCACCCTGCCATCGACACGCGCCTCGTGGAAACAGAGAGGCAGCGTGGCCGAAGTGGTGTTGCCGTAGCGCTGGATGTTGTTGTGTACCTTCTCGTCGGGTAGGCGCAGGGCCCTCTGTGCAGCCTCGTTGATGCGCAGGTTGGCCTGATGCATGATCAACATCGAGAGGTCGTCGAGCCCGAACCCCTGGCTTTCCAGAACGCTCTTCGTCACCCGCGGCATCCGCGTCACCGCAAGCTTGAAGACCGAACGGCCGTCCATCACCGGCACCCAGCTGCCGTCGGCGAGCATCGCCTCATCGACGATCGGGCGAGACTTCGAGCCCAGCCCCGGCACGTGGAGGATCTCTACCTTCTCGCCGTCCCCATAGAGCTCGGCAGCGAGAACGCCGCGGCCGTCGGCGGCGTCGTCGCCACGAAACACCATGGCCCCAGCGGCGTCGCCGAAGAGCACGACGAGGTGACGGAAGCGCGTATTCCATTCGTAGTCTTCGGAATTCTCGAGCTTGCGCTCCTCGTCGCCCAAGAGCACCTCCCAGGTCTCGTCGGAGAACGGCATGAGACTCGTGTGAACGTCACAACCGACGAGCAGAACCGTCTTCGCCGCGCCGCCGCGGATGAGCGTATCGCTCAGGTGCATGCCGTAGGCGAAGCCCGCGCACTGCTGGCGGATGTCCAGACAGGGCAGGGGCGGGATGCCGAGGCCATGCTGGATCAGGGTGCCGGAGCCGGGAAAGTAGTGATCCGGCGTCATGGTGGCGCAGACGATGTAGTCGATCTCCTCGGCTTGTATGCCCGCGTCTTCGATGGCCGCTCGCGCCGCGGCGACACCGAGGTCCGAAGAGGCGACTCCCGGCGTCACGAAGCAGCGGCGCTCGATGCCGGTACGCTCGCGTACCCACTGGTCATCGGTCTCCATGACGCGCGCGAGCCGGTCGTTGTCGATGACGATCTCGCCGGTCGAGACCCCGGTTCCCAAGAGCCTGGCGTTGTACATCAACTCCCTCCCTGCTGGCGATCGAGCCCGAGCACCTTAGTACATCGAAAACCACCCCTGCGGGGAATTAGAATCGACCATGCCTTCACGTCGCACCCTCGTCGCCACCATCCTGGTACTGCTGGTCTTGGCGATGCTGATGGCGGCCCAGCCCTACCTGCTGCCGCCCACGATCGCCCTCGGTCCGTGCGGCAGGGACTGGACCAGCCCCAGCTCCTACCTGCCCCGCTCAAGCCCGACGCTCTCGACCGAGCTGTCCCTCGCCGGCACCGACGGCAAGCTCTGCTACGGCAGCCCAAGCGCGCGCGGACGAGACGTCTTCGGCTCTCTGGTGCCCTGGGGCGAGCTCTGGCGAACCGGAGCGAACGAGCCCACCCGGCTCTTCCTCAATGCGCCCCTAACGCTCGCGGGGATTGAGCTCGCCGCCGGCCGCTACTCGCTTTACACGATTCCCGGTGAATCGCGCTGGCAGCTCTTTGTCTCCACCTCCACCTACCACTGGGGCAACGCGATCTCGGCCGAAGTCCGGGAGCGGGAGCTTGGAAGCGCCGAGCTCGTCACAGAGACAGGCACCGAGGTGGTCGAGAATCTGACCTTTCGTTGGCAGCCGATCAACGCGCGAACCGGTGCGCTCGTGCTCGAGTGGGCCGATACCAGGGTTGCGATCCCGGTCGCTCGGCCCTGAGGCGGCCGACGTCCGCGGGTTTTGGAGGCTAGCGCAGGCGGCCCAGGACTTTATCGAAGGGAAACCGCGCCGAACGATCGGCTGTCGTAGGAGCGATCGCGGTTGTCGCCCATAACAAAAACGGCGGCTTCGGGCACCGTCACTGGTGCCAGCTGGTCGCGCACGGCAAGCTCGTCGCCCGTAGCGAAGACCTCGTCATCTACGAACTGCGTGAACGCCTCCTCAACTTCGGCACCGTTTCGGCGCAGCACTTTGTCGCGGAGCTCGAGCCGATCGACCGGCAGGCCGACCACTCGCTTGACCAGGATCTGCTCGCGCTCGACCGGCGCGCGAAACGCCACGATGTCGCCGACCTCGAGGGTCTCCAGCAGCAACGGCGTTGTGGTCTCGACCTGCACGAAGCTGCCCTTCGGCAGCGTCGGCTCCATGCTCGAACTCGGGATCTGCATGCTGTAGACCGGACCCAGCTGCAGAATCACGGCGCGACTCCGATCATCTCGGTCTCGACGGTGACAACCTCGTCGAGGCGCATAGCGAGAATCTGCCCGGGCCGGAACTCCACGTCCTCGCCCTTGCGCGTAGCCACCACCGCGGTCTGCGCGGCCGCACCGACCGCCGCACCCGCAGCAGCGGCACCCACGTCGCCACCGAAGATGCCGCCCAGCACCGCACCGGCGGCGGCAGCGATGCCGATCTTCTTCTTGTCGCGGGTCTTGTCTTTGCCGAGCTCGACGTAGGAGGCGTAGATGGCGACCCGCTCCCGGTCAGGCAGCTCGAGATCTGTGAATTCCACCCCCAGCGCCGCACGGCCACCTACCTTCTTCAACGGCTTGGCATCGGTAACGCGGCCATAGATGGTCGAGCCAATCGGGATCACGACCTGGCCCTCATCGTTCGTGATGTCACGCGATACCCGGGTCGAAAAGACTTCGCCGGCGCGCGCCGTTCGGCTGGACAGCGGCTCTAGCATCTCGACCTCAAGCACCGCGCCGACCGCGAGCGAGGCTTCGACGAGCTTCGGCTTGCGGGCTTCGAGCTCCGTCTGGCGTGCAGCCGCCTCAGCGGCGTGCGCTGCGAGGCCCTCTTGCTCGGCTCGATGCTGCTGCTCCGCGTGAACACGCTCCCGCTCCGCGGCCGCCAGTAGCTCGCCCTCGCGCGCCCTCTCACGAAGCTCGGCCTCTCTGGCGGCGAGCTCCTCCTCTCGTTTCTCGAGCGCCAACCGTTCCTGCTCGGCCTCGAGGGCGCGCCTCTCTTCGGCTAGGCGCGCTTCCCGTTCGGCCAGCGCGCGCTCGGCTTCCGCCTGGCGCTCGAGCTTCGCGGCGTCTGCGCGCTCCTGTTCGAGCTGTGCCTGACGTTGCGCCTCCTCCGCCAGACGAGCCGTCGCGGCCTCCTGAACCGCAGCCTGCTCGGCCGCCGCGACCGCTGCCAACTCGGCGTCGGACACGGCCTCCGACGCGCCGCACCCGGCGAACACAACGGTAGCGAGTGCGGCGATAACGAACAGCGTGCGACCACGCCCAGAGAATGAAGTCATCCAATCATGCGCTGGTGCCTTGCTCACGGTGTTGTCCTCCGTCATGAGCATGTCGCGCTCACAGCGTTCGAGTACTCGTTGGTGAAACCCTTTGACGCGAAGTCGAATTCCGCCCCTTGCGCGGGCTCGCCTCTCACAATAGCGTCGGTACCCCCGGCCGAACGCATCGAATAGGCTCCACCGGAACTACTGCGAGGTGAAACGTTGAAAGCAGTTGTATGCAAAGAGTTCGGCCCGCCGGAGAAGCTGGTCATCGAAAACGTCGAAGACCCGGTCGCCGGAGAGGGCGAAGTGCTGGTCGATATCAAGGCCGCAGCGATCACCTTTCCCGACACCCTGATCATCGAGAACCGGTACCAGTTCAAGGCCACCCCACCGTTCGTCCTCGGCAACGAGGCCGCGGGCGTGGTGAGCGCGGTCGGAGCGGGAGTGGAGGGTTTCGCGGTCGGCGACGAGGTCATCGGCGGTCGTTCGTCCGGCGGCTTCGCAGAGCAGATGGCGATTCCCGCAGGGTCGCTGCGCCCCCTGACCGAGGGGCTCGACTTCGCCGAGGCCACAGGCTTCGGCTACGCCTATGGCACCAGCTACTACGCTCTGAAGTACCGCGGCAGCCTAAAGCCCGGCGAGTCGCTCTTGGTGCTGGGCGCTGCTGGAAGCGTCGGTCTGTCGGCAATCGAGATCGGCAAACTGATGGGCGCCCGCGTCATCGCTGCAGCGTCGTCGGCCGAAAAGCTCGAGTTCTGCCGCCAGCGCGGCGCTGACGAGGTCATCGACTACGACCACGAGGACCTCAAGAACCGCGCCAAGGAGCTCACCGACGGCAAGGGCGTCGACGTCGTATACGACGCGGTCGGCGGCGACTACGCCGAGGCCGCGCTACGCGCGACCGCCTGGCGCGGGCGCTTTCTGGTCATCGGGTTCACCGCCGGCATTCCCCGCATTCCGCTCAATCTCACCCTGCTCAAGGGCTGTGACGTGGTGGGCGTCTTCTGGGGTGCCTCGCGCACCAAGGAGCCGGAGATCTACAAGGCGATGACCACCGAGCTCGAAGCGCACGCCGCCGCCGGGGACCTCAAGCCGATGGTGTCGCGACGCTACGCCCTCGACGAGGTACCGCAGGCGCTGCGCGACATGCTCGACCGTAAGGTGCTCGGCAAGGTCGTCGCAGAGCCATAGCCGGAGACGAGGGCACCGTGCAGGAACAGCTGCAAGCGGTTCTCAGCCGGATCGTCCCGGATTATCGCGGGCTGACACGGCTCGAGCGCCTGCCTCAGGGGGCGAGCGCGGAAACCTACGAGGTTCGCGTCGATGCCGGCGCGGGCCCGATGAAGATCTGCCTGCGCCGAGCCGCCGGTGGCAGCGAGGTGGCCGGGCCAAAGCCAGGGCTGCGCGTTCAGGCACGACTGATGCAGCTGGCGGCCGAAGGCGGGGTACCGGCGCCCGAGATCCTGCATGTGCTCGAGCCGTCCGACGGTCTCGGCGACGGCTTTCTCATGGGCTGGGTCGAGGGCGAGTCGCTGGGCTCGCGCATCGTACGCTCCGAGCGCTGGGCGGAGATCCGTCCTCGCCTGGCGCGCGAGTGCGGCGAAGTGCTCGCCCGCATCCATGCCATCGACCTTGACGACGAGGGGCTCGCTGGAAGCCTCGCTCGCACTCAGGCGAGAGAAGAGGTCGAACAGACTTGGGAGCGCTACAAGCTGCTCGAGAGCCCCCAGCCGATGATCGACTACACCGGTCGCTGGCTGCTCGACCACCTGCCGCCGCCGACCGAGAACCGCCTGGTCCACGCCGAGTTCCGCAACGGCAACTTCATCATCGACGAGTCCGGCATCCGAGCCGTCCTCGATTGGGAGATGGCCCACGTCGGCGATCCGATGCGCGACCTCGGCTGGCTGTGCAACAACTCATGGACCTACGGCAACACCGCGCTGCCAGTAGGCGGCTTCGGTACCGTGGACCAGCTCGTCGAGGGCTACGAAGCGACCACCGACGCCCCGGTCGACCGCGACCGCCTACACTTCTGGACCGTCTTCGGTTCGTTCTGGTGGTCGGTGACGTGTCTCACCATGGTCACCCTCTTTCGCGAAGGCCCCGACCGATCGATCGAGCGCGCCGCCATCGGCCGGCGCTCGTCCGAGGCGCAGATCGACTGCGTCAATCTGCTGATTCCGGGCCCGGTCGATCGGCCCGACGCGGCGACCGAGGAGTCGACGCTGGACCTACCGCGGTCGGACGAGCTCCTCACCGCCACGGTCGAGCTGCTGCGCGGCGACGTGATGGAGTCGACGAGCGGACGGCTGAACTTCCTCGCGCGGGTCGCCGCCAACTCGCTCGACATCGTGATCCGCGAGGGCCGGCTCGGACCTCGAGCCCGTCGCCAGGAGCACGGGCGCCTCGAGGCTCTGTTCGGCGAAGGCGACCTGCAGGAGCTTCGCTGGCACCTCGCCCGCGGCCTCCGTTCGGGGGACGTCGTGCTCGAGCTGCCCGGGCTCGCAGAGCATCTGAGGCAGGCCGTCGTCGACCAGATCTCGATCGATCAGCCGCGATACTCCGGCCTGAAGTCAGCCCTCGTTCGAGATACACCACACGTGTGAGGCCGTGCGGATGAGCAGCTTGCCCTGCGCGATCGACGGTGTCGACAGGCTGAGCTCGTCGAGATCGTTCGAGCGCACCTCCTCGAAGTCGCGCTTGGCGTCAATGACGATCGTCTCGCCGTCCTCGGACAGAAAGAACACCTTGCCGTTATAGGCCCACGGCGACGAGGTGAAGGTCGGGCTACCCGAGAAGCGCACGCGACCGTAGATCTCTTCGCCAGTCTTCGCGTCGTTCAGCGTCAGAAAGCCGCGGTCGAGCAGGGTGTAGTAGAGGCCGCGGTAGACGATCGGTGATGGGTTGTAGGGCCCGATCATCGGCTGGTACCAGCGGATGAACTCGTTCGAGGTCGCACCTTCGGCCAGTCCGATGTCGCCCTTCGCACCGGGCCGGATGGCGAAGGCCGGTCGCGGGTTGTCGGAGAAGTAGCCCGACGTGATGTAGAGAAGCCCGTCGACAGCGAACGGGGTCGGGATCGTGAGGCTCGACATATGCCCGTCGAAGTGCCAGATCAGGTCGCCCTCGAGACTGTAGGAGCGGTTCCGCAAGCGGCCGGGCACCACGATCTCGGTGCGCAACTCGTTTTCCCAGATGAACGGAGTCGCCCAGGTACTCGGCTCGTCGCGGGCGACGCGCCAACGCTCGCGGCCGGTGGAGGCGTCGTAGGCGGCGATGTAGGAGTCCTCCTCGTTGTCGTAGACGAGCATCACCTGCCCCTCGTGCACGACCGGTGACGCCGCAGCGCCGTAGCCCCACTTGGTCTCGCGCGCTTCGATCGCCACCTTCCAAACCTGGTTGCCGTCGAAGTCATATGCGTACAGACCCAGATCGCCGAACAGCACATAGAGCCGCTCGCCGTCGGTAGTCGGGGTCTCCGATGCATAGGTGTTCTTCGGGTGACGGGGAAAGCTCGGAGCGCCGCTGTGCGCTTCGCTCGACCAGAGCAGCTCGCCGGTCGTGAGGCTGAGACCGTAGACCATCCAGTGATGGACGCCGTCGGGCGGCTCCTGTCGCCCCCGACCCAGATACATGCCCGCCTTCGGTCCCTCGTAGTCCTCGTCGCCATGAGCCGAGCTGACGAATACCCGATCCCCCCAGACCACGGGGCTCGACCATCCCCAGCCTGGGATCTCAGCCTTCCATCGCACGTTGGTCGAGCGATCCCAGGTTTCCGGCAAGCGCGGATCGTCAGCGACCACCCCGGTCGCATCGGCACCGCGCAGGCGCGGCCAGTTCTGACCGACGGCCGCAGACGCAAGCGCCGCTACAACAAGGCCGGTGTTCAAGATCGTGCGCGTTCTCGCTAGCTGAGCCATGGTCCGATTCTCACACGCTCGATCGCCAGCACGCAGCGCTATCGGAGCTCGATCTGTCCCGGTGTGTAGCCAGACCCACGAACCACGTCGGCAAGGGCCGCGGACGGCAGCTCGACGAGTGATCGATGGAACACCTGGATACGGGGCTCTGTCGCGTGGAGGCGAGCGCGCAGCACACTCTCCAACGTCTCCATCTCACGAGCGATCCGGCCAGCGCAGCTACGGCAGCTGCCGAGGTCGACGATCGCAACCCAGGTCTCGAGCATCTTCAGGCGCAGCGCCACCGTCACCGGATCGTGGTCGGACGGGGCCCGCCCCTCGAATCTGGGCCGCGCGATCCGTGCGGCTGCGACGTTGGCGTCGGCACGCACGAAGATGGCATCGATCTTTTCGCCGGCGCTGCGGCTCCCCCAGCCATTGAAGGTGTAGGTCTCGGTGGCGTCCGGATGCACGACACGGAACGAATCGACGAGTGGCGGCCCGGACGCACTGGCGGCACGCAGTAGCCGCATCGCCGCATTGTCCTCGCCGGAGTTGAAGTCCCCCATCAGCAGCAACGGTCCGTCGCCGGCGTACTCGGCCACCCGACGCCGCAGCAGCGCGGCGCTACGCTCCCGTGACTCTTGCCCGCGGTGGTCGAAGTGAGTATTGAAGACATGGATTCTCGCGCCGGTTTCTGCCTCCGAGAAAAGCCCCCAAGTGGCGATGCGGGGTAGCGCCGCGTCCCAACTCTTGCTCCCCGCCACGTCCGGAGTTTCCGACAGCCAGAAGGTGCCGTTCTGGCGTCGGTCCAGCGTCCAGCGGTCTTTCCGAAACAGGACGGTGCACGCTTCACCCTCGGCCGGGTCGACCTCCCGAGTTCGCGACAGGACACCGAACTGCGGCAGAGCCGCGGCGATCTCTTCGATCTGAAACGGTAGTGCCTCCTGCAGACCGATGAAGTCGAAGTCGTCCGACGCCAGGGTCTCAATGACCGACTCGCGGCGCTTGAGCCAGTGGTTCGGTCCGTCCTCGGCCGAGCCGTAGCGCACGTTGAACGACATCGCTCGGACCTCGATCTCGAGCGCCGACCCAGGCACGGCCCCAACGACTCCGGCGAGCGTTGCCGCACCCGCCATGGCGAGCGCGCGCAACCCGGTGAGGCGCATCAGCCCGCCACCCTGACGATCCGCGTGCCGATGTTGCCACCTGCCAGCAGATCGACGAACGCCTCGGGAGCTCTCTCGAGCCCCTCGAACTCGTCTTGCAGGGGGACCAGGCTCCCCGCCTCGACCCACTCGCGCATCCGGGCTCTGCCTTCGTCGTAGCGATCGGCGTAGTCGAAGACCAGAAAGCCCTCCATACGGACACGATTATTGATCAGCAATCCCGGAATGCCGCGCGGTCCAGGCGCGGGACTCGAGGTGTCGTACTGCGATACCACCCCGCAACAGACGATGCGCCCGTGGGTCTTCATGCGCCGCAGCGCACCGCCCAGGATGTCGCCGCCGGTGTTGTCGAAATAGATGTCGATGCGGTCGCTGGTGGCCTGCTTGAACTCCTGCCGATATTCGGGGCTCTTGTAGTTGAGCGCCTCGTCGAAGCCGAGCCTGCCGGTGAGCAGTGAGCACTTCTCGTCGCTACCGCACACGCCAATAGTGCGGCAGCCGGCGATGCGTGCCATCTGCCCCACCAGGTGGCCGACTGAGCCGGCTGCTGCCGACACCACCAGAGTCTCGTCGGCCTGCGGCGCCCCGACGTCGAACAGACCGAAATAGGCGGTGAGGCCGTTGGTGCCGTAGACACCCAGGTGCAGCGCCGGATCGCCGTCGCCCTCGACCACGCGCACCTTCGAGGCTTCGTGGACCGAATAATCCTGCCAGCCAGAGGGGCAGACCACGAGGCTGCCCTCCGGAACTGACGCGCCCTGCGACTGCTCGACCCGAGCCACCCCGCTGCCGCCCATGGGTACGCCGGTACGAGGCGCCCCGGCGTAGCTGGCACTCCCCTGAAGACCGGCCCGCTGGCCCGCACCGATGGTGATAGCGAGCGTGCGGCACAGCACCTCCCCGATGCCGGGTTGGGGCACCTCCTGGGTGAGCACCGAGAAGTTCTCGGCCGAGAGCGTGTCTTCGGGCAGCGAGTCGATGACGACCTGGCGATTCTCGGACATGGGACACCGCCTCCTAGAAAGCTTGATTGTAGGGTGACGGTCCCTCGGGCTCGAGGATGACGATGAACTCGTGCTCGGTCGCCGCGTGACATCGGTTGCAGGCGTCGATGAGAGCTACGTAGCCAGTGTGAGCACCCTCCCAGTCCTCCACCGCCACACGGTCGGATAGCGGCCCAACCATGGGTTCGAGAGTGGTCCTAGCGGGCTGACCGATGACCATTCCGTCGTGCGCCTCGAGCTCGTAGACCTCGGCCACGGTCTCCTCGAGCTCTTCGAGATAGAAGGTCGCCAGCGGCGCGTTGCGTCGAGCGATCGAGTAGCCGAGCTTCTGGGTGTGACGCTGGACTACACCCATGATCGCCCCCAGCTCGACCTCCTCCTCCGGCTGCGCAGTGGCGATCGGATCGGCGCGAGGAGCCGCGCAACCGGTCAAGAACACGGCGACCACTACCATCGCCCTGCCGCCGCTCATGGCCGACGGCATCAGAGAAGCGCCTGCAGATCTTCGCGGATGGCACGCTTCTGGATCTTCCCGGTCGGGTTTTTCGGCAGCTCATCTCGAAACACGAAGCGGGTCGGGATCTTGAACCTGGTGACGAAGTTGGCGGTGTGCGCGCGCAGCTCCTCCTCCTGGACCTCGGCGCCGTGGCGCACAACCACCGCGGCCCAGATGTCCTCGCCGAAGCGCTCGTCCGGAACGCCCACGACGGCTACCTCGACCACAGCAGGGTGCTCGTGCAACGCTTCTTCGATCTCTCGCGGGGAGATGTTCTCGGCGCCCTTGATAATCAGGTCTTTCTTGCGATCGGTGATGTAGACGAATCCATCGTCGTCCAAGTAGCCGATATCGCCCGAGTGCAGCCAGCCTCCCGCCAGTGCCTCGGCGGTGGCTTCGGGCTTGTTCCAGTATCCCCGCATCACGTTCGGCCCCTGCATGCAGATCTCGCCATGGGAGCCGCGCGCCACCTCCTCGTTGGCATCGTCGCGAATGGTCACGCTGACCCCCGGGATCGCCCGCCCTACGGAGCCCGGCCGGTAGGGGTCTTGCTCAGAGTAGCCGGTGGCCGACGGCGCACACTCCGACATGCCGTAGCCCTCCTTGACCTCGCAGCCGAACACGCGCTCGAATTCGAGTCGTACCTCGTTGGCGAGTGCGGCGCCGCCGGAACCGACACTCTCCAGCTTCGACAGGTCGTACTTGTCGCGTTCCGGATAGTTGAGCATGTAGCTCAGCATCGTGGGCACCACGGCGAACCTCGAGATCTCGTACTTCTCGAGGTACTCGAATACCAGCTTTATGTCGAAGCGCGGCAGCAGCGCGTTGACCGAGCCGAACAGCAGGCCCAGGTTCATCATCAGCACACCGTATGAGTGACTCAAAGGCAGGACCGCCAAACCGCGCTCGCCGGGCGTCACGTCGCCGCTCATCTCCAGGCAGGACAGAGCGTTGGAGTACATGTTGCCGTGGGTGAGCATCACCCCCTTGGGACTGCCGGTGGTGCCCGAGGTGTAGAGCAGCAGTGCGAGGTCGTCGTCATCGCGATCGTCCAAGCGATCGATCCGCCCTGAGCCGATACCCACCTCGATTTCTTCCTCGATGTTGGCCGCGACTCCGACGTCGGTGTCACCGACCACCAGCAGCTCGCGGAACCCTTCGACTCCTGAAGTCGCCTCGGCGAGAGTCTGCGCCAGCACCGGCGCCGTGATCACCACCTCGGCATCCGAGTCCTCGAGCATGTAGCGCACCTCGGGCGCGCCGAGCTGCGGCGTGACCGGAATGATGACCGCACCGATCTTCCAGGCCGCCTGAAACGCCGCCAGCACCACGGGGCTGTTCGGCATCATCACCATGACCTGGTCGCCCGTTCCAACCCCATGCGCCTCGAGTGTCGACGCCATCGCCGCGGCGTAGGCCAGGCTCTCCTCGTTGCTGTATCCGCGATCGGCGTAGTAGAGGTGGGTGTATGTCCCGAACTTCTCGAGGTTGTCGAGCGACAGACGGCCTACGTTCATCATGAGCTCCTGGAAGATCGAGAAGGCCTAGGCGTATCGGCGCAGCAGCTGACGCGCCAGGGACTGCATGTGGACCTGGTCCGGGCCGTCGCCGACCTGGATGTAGCGCGCGGACACGTAGGCCTTTGGCAGGAAGGTGTCCTCGGTGAACCCCTTGGCGCCATGCACCTGGATGGCTCGGTCGATGACCTTCGCGGCCATGGCGGGCACGACGATCTTCGCCGCGCCGATCAGATCGCGCGCGACCTTGTTGCCCTCTTTGTCCATCTTGTCGGCCGCACGCAGGGTGAGCAGGCGCGCCTGCTCGATCTCACAAAACGACTTCGCGATGTCCTCTCGCACCGAGCCGTGCTCGGAGAGCTTCGAGCCGAAGGCCGTGCGGCTCTCGGCGCGGCGGCACATGATCTCGAGCGCCCGCTGCGCCGCGCCGACAAAGCGCATGCAGTGGTGGATCCGGCCTGGACCGAGCCGGCCCTGAGCGATTTCGAAGCCGCGGCCCTCTCCCAACAGCATGTTGGTAGCCGGCACACGGACGTTGTCGAACAGGATCTCTGGATGACCGCCCGGCATGCCCTTGTAGCCGAAGGTCGTGATGTCGCGCACCTTCGTCATCCCTGGCGTGCCCTTCGGCACAAGGATCATCGACTGTTGGACGTAGCGGTCGGGATTGTCAGGATCGCTCTTGCCCATCACGATTCCGACCTTGCAGCGCTCGTTGGTGAACCCTGACGAGAACCACTTGCGCCCATTGATGACGTACTCGTCACCCTCGCGCTCGATGTGGCACTCGATGTTGGTGGCATCTGAGGAGGCCACCGCGGGCTCGGTCATCGAGAAGCACGAGCGGATCTCACCGTTGAGAAGCGGCATCAGCCATCGCTCCTTCTGCTCTTCGGAGCCGAAGCGGGAGAGCACTTCCATGTTCCCGGTGTCAGGTGCCGAACAGTTGAAGGCCTCCGACGACCAGGCGACCCGGCCCATGATCTCGGCGAGCGGCGAGTACTCGAGGTTGTTCAAGCCGGCTCCGTGCTCGGGGTCGGGCATGAACAGATTCCACAACCCCTGCGAACGTGCAGTCTCCTTGAGCCGGTCCATGATCGGAGGTGTACTCCAGCCCGCCTCCTCGACGTGGCGCGGGTACTCCTCCTCGATCGGGTAGACATGGTCGTCCATAAAGTTCGTCAGCCGCTCCTGCAGATCCCGCACCTTGTCGCTGAATTGGAAGTCCATGGTCGCCCTCCGTTGATATCGTGGTTGCTCGGGCCGAAAAGCCTGCTCCCGAATCGGCCGCCCGCGGCCGGGGAAGTTAGATGCGGAATCCTATTCTCGCCATCGCCCTGCTCCTAATCGGCACCGCCGTTGCGGCGCAGGTTCCCTATCCGTCACTGGGCGATATCGATCCCGGAGCGAAGCAGAAGATCGACGAGGCCCACGCCGCGGTGGAGGCCGCTCCGCAAGACGCGACTGCATGGGGCGCCTACGGCATGATGCTCGACGCTCACAGCCTCGCAGACGATGCCGTGGTCGCCTACCGCGAGGCGATGCGCCTCGACTCAAGTGACTTCCGCTGGCCGTACTTCCTCGGCATTCTCCTCGAGCCCGATGATCCCGAGGCCTCGATCGAGCACTTCGACAAGGCCACTGCATTGCGCCCAGATTACGCGCCGGTCCGCGTTCGCCACGCTCAGGCGCTCGAGACGGTTGGCAGGGACGCGGACGCTGGTGTGCAATACCGAGCGGGGGCGCAGATCGACCCCAACGCACCGATGGCGCCGCTCGGCCTCGGCCGTCTGGCCCTGGCCGCGGATCGTATCGACGAGGCCATCGGTCATCTCGAGCGCGCCTACAACCTGGATTCGAGGGTTCAAGCTGTGGTCACCACGCTTTCGCGAGCCTACGCGCGGGCCGGGCGAGAGGAGGAGGCGCGCGGCAAGGCCGAGGAGGCGATCAACCTCCCGCGGGTGCTGCCGCTTGACGATCCAGTGCGGGTCGCGGTCATGGACCAGGCACGCCTCACCGGTCTCGAGCTGATCTATGTGGAGCATCCGGCGCTCGACGAGATGGAGACTACCGTACGCGAGCAGATCGCCGCCGCCCGCGACCGTCTCGACAATGTCGTGGCACAGGGCCGTGGCGTCTCGGCCCAGGCGCTGGGGCAGGCGTTCGGCAATCTCGGCGAGCTCTATCTGATCTACGACTTGAGCGATCCTGCCAGGAGCTGCCTCTCCAATGCCGCGTCGCTGCTGCGTAGCGAGCTGCGCTGGCCGCACCTACTCGGCACGTCGTACGAGCACGACCGGGAGCTCGAGAACGCGAAGAAATGGTACGGCCTGGCCGCCACGCTGGACGACAGCTACGTGCCGGCCCTGATCCGCTTCGGCAAGGTTTCGCTCTTGCTCGGCGAGCTCCCTGAGGCGAGCCGTGCCCTCGAGCGGGCACGCGAGCTCGACCCGGACTCCGCGGCCGCCTACGCCTGGCTGGGCCGCGCGGCGCTGCGCCGCGGCGAAACGCAGGAGGGAGTGGATCTGCTCGAAAAGGCGCTCGAGCTCCAGCCCGACGCGACCGCGCTGCACTACGAGACCTCGCAAGCGTACCGCCGGCTCGGCAACGACCCAGCAGCAGACGACCACCTCGCAAAGCGAGGCGAGACCACCGTCAACTTCCGGGACCCCGTCGCAGAAGAGGTACGCGGACGGATCCGCGGACTCGGTGCCGCCGCCACCCTGAGCCAAGTGGCACTGCGCGACGGCAACTACAACGCCGCCGAGGCGCACGCTCGCGCAGCTGTCGTCAGTGAGCCGACAAACGCCTCCAGCCACCGGCTGCTCGCCGGCGTTCTGGCGACCGGAGGAAAGTTCGGCGAGGCGAGGCGCGAGTTCGAGCGCGCCATCGAGCTCGAGCCCCAAGACGTCGGGCTGCGGCTGAGCTTCGTCACGCTCCTCAGTGCTATCGGCGACGACCGCGCGATCATCGCGGTACTCGAAGAGGCACTGGCCCACGCTCCGGACCACGGCCGGCTCTACGGCGAGCTCGGCGCGGCGCTGCTGCGCCAGGGCAATCTCGAAGACGCCGAACTGCGACTTGCCGACGCGGCGCGGCTGGATCCAGACAACGCCGGCGTCGCGCGCCTGCACGCTCATGCCCTGGAAAGGCTCGATCGCGATGACGAAGCGCTCGCGGAGCTCGAACGACTGGTCGAACTGGAGCCCGAGAGTGCCGACGCCCGCGTGTCGCTGGCGCGCAAGCTCGGCGAGCGCGGCCAACTGGAGCAGGCACAGGGCCACCTCGAAGCTGCGGTGGCGTCGGACCCTGACCGCGTCGAAGCCCATCGACAGCTCGCGCTGCTGCATGGGCAGGCGCAGAGATTCGCAGAGTCCGCGACTCACCAGGCGGTGGTCGTGCGTCTGCGCCCCGAAGAGCCAGGAAATCATCTGCTGCTCGCCACGGCCCGGATCTTCGCCGGGGACTTCGCACAGGCGCGCCAGGACCTGATCAAGGCTCTGGCCACCCACCAGAACGATCCGCGCCTCGCCGATACGCTCGCCCGACTTCTCGCCGCCGCTCCCGATGACACCCAGCGCGATGGGGTGAGCGCAGTGCAGCTTGCCGCCACGATATTTCGCGACACACCGGCACCAGACTTTGGCGAGACCCTCGCCATGGCCTGGGCGGAAGTGGGCAACTTCGACGAGGCGGTCGCGCTTCAGGAGCGGGTCCTCGCACAGCGACGTGCGGCAGGACAGGAGACCGAGGTCGCCCGAGCCCAGGCCTGGCTCGCCAGCTATCGTCGAGGCGAAGCGGTCCGCTCCCCGTGGCTCGAATAGCCAAGGGCACGACCCGAAGCCGTCTCCGAGCCGTCGCGCTCGGGGGTTGGCTCGCAGGTCTGGTGGTTCCCGCCTCTGGCGGCGAACTCAGCCAGCGCGTGACGCTGGTCGAGGTGGCGGCCGAGTGGGGCCTAGACTTCGTCCACCAGACCGGATCGGAGGGCAGCTACCCAATGGCGGCGATCTTGGGCTCGGGAGCAGCGGTCTTCGATGCCGACAACGATGGCGATCTCGACATCTATCTGGTCAATGGCGCCGACGCCTTTCCCTTCGACCGGGGCCAGTCCGGTGCGCGCAACGCGCTCTACCTACAGGCGGCCCCTGGCAGCTTCGTCGACTCGACGGAAGGCTCGGGGCTCGGCGACCGCTACTTCGGCATGGGCACCGCGGTCGGCGATATCGACGCCGACGGTGATCTCGACATCTTCGTGTCGAACTGGGGCCGCGACTCGCTGTATGGCAACCAGGGCGACGGCACCTTCGTCGACATCACAGACTCCGCCGGAGTCGGAGACGAAGGCTGGTCGGCATCGGCGGTCTTCTGCGACCTCGACGGCGACGATCGATTGGATCTCTACGTCGCCCGCTACGTCGCTGCGGACCCGTCGGGCGAGTGCATCCTCGGGCGCGGCCGCAATGACTATTGCGGCCCGTCGCAGAACGCGGGCCTCAGCGACCGACTCTACCGAAACCTCGGTGACGGGCGTTTCGAGAACCTCTCCGCAACTGCTGGAATGGATTCCTACGAGGACGCGGGCCTAGGGGTCGTCTGTCTCGACTTCAATGACGACGAGCGCCTGGATCTTTACGTCGCGAACGACACCGACCCGAATCATCTGTGGATCAACCAGGGCGGGGACCGCTTCCTGAACGACGCCATCCTCGCCGGCATCGCCCTCAATCGCGACGGCAAGGCTGAGGCCGGCATGGGAATCGCCGTCGGAGACCCCGACGGCGACGCCGATCTGGATCTCTTCGTCACCAACTTCGAGGGCGAGACCAACACTCTGTACGAAAACCGCGGCCACACCAGCTACGAAGACGTCACCACCGCTAGCGGACTCGCGCTCCCGAGCCTCCCCTTCACCGGCTTCGGCAACGCTTTCGTTGATCTCGACGGCGACGGCGATCAGGATCTCGTGATCGTCAATGGCTCGGTCGCGCGCCGTGACGAACCTCTCCTCGACGAGGGAGCAGGATTCTGGGGCCCCTACGCCGAACCCAACCTCATCTTCGAGAACGACGGCAGCGGCAGATTCACCGACGTCACCTCCGAGCTTGGGGCATGGAGCGCGTCGATCGCGACGAGCCGTGGCCTCATCGCCGCCGATTTCGATGGCGACGGAGACCAGGACCTTCTCACGACTCAGGTGGAGGGCCCAGTCCAGCTCTGGCGCAACGACGCCACGACCCCCGGCGCCGCCGCCGCGGGCCCCTCAACAGGCAGCTATTTGACGACGGCCGTGGCCCCGAGGCGGCAGTAAGGTGCGCCAAGCAGTGCAACAGCGCAGATCGTCCCGTATCTTCGGAGCTCTGGGGGCCCTGGCTCTGGCCGCCTGTGGGGGGCCAGAGCCCCGGATCTCCATCGAGCCGCATCCTCTTGTTCCCCTGAAGACGTTTCTGGCGCCGCAGAGCTACGACGCACCGCGACTGAGCCCCGACGGCTCGTGGATCGCGTACCTCGGTCCGCTCGAAGGTGTGAGTAACTTCTTCGTGGCTCCGATCGACGATCTCGCAGCCGCAAAGGCAATTACCGAAGAGACCGGGCACGGCATTCGCGTGCGCGACGTCAGCGGGGTGGTCATGTATCGCTGGAGCGGCGACGGTCGCTATCTGCTCTTTCCCCATGACAACCAGGGCGACGAGAACTGGAACCTTTTTCGGGCCGACATCGAGACCGGGCAAAAGACCAACCTCACCAAGCTCGTAGGATCCCGCATGGAGCTCGTTCGCATGAGCCTCTCGGACCCGCGCCAGGTGCTGGTGTCGATCGCAGAAAGCATGATCGCTCCAGCCGATCTCTACTCGATCGACATCGAGACGGGAGAGCGGACCCTGGTCGAGAAGAACCCGGGGTTCGCCGCCTACCTCAGCGACAACGAACTGCGTGCCCGCGTCGCCATCGGCTATGGCGCCGAGGGCGGAATGGACCTGCTCACCCGGAGCTCGGGCGGCGCCTGGGAGCCGAGCATCTCCATCGGCCAGGAGGATCTGGCGGCACTCTCGGCCACCGGATACCAGAACATCGCTCGCTTCGATGCCGACAACCGCCGCGCCTTCTTCTACGACAGCCGAGGCCGCGACACCATCGCGCTGATCGCCTGGGACCTAGAGCAGAACTCGATCGAGGTTCTGGCGGAAGATCCGCGCGTAGACATCGGCGGTGTGCTCTACCACCCGACCCGCTCGACACCGCAGGCGTACGCCACCAACTGGACCCGCACTGAGTGGCACGCCCTCGACGAGTCGATCCGCCGCGACCTCGACTTTCTAGCGTCGCAGACCGAGGGCGAGTACCGCATCGTCAGCCGCTCGGCCGACGACGATCGATGGATCGTGCGCTTCACGCTCGCCCACGAGCCCGAGACCTACGCCCTGTACGAGCGTGAAGATCAAAACCTGACCAAGCTGTTTGTGACGACGCCGCAGCTCGAAGGCATAGAGCTCTCCCGCATGTACGCGGAGGTGATCCCCTCGCGCGACGGCCTCGACCTGGTCTCGTATCTGACCTACCCGCCATGGATCGAGATCGACGATCGCGGCCGCCCGACAGAGCCCGTACCGCTGGTCATGCTGGTTCACGGCGGCCCGGGCGACGAGCGCGCCCAGTACGCCTACGGGCCGTTTCTGCACTGGCTCAACAACCGCGGCTACGGCGTCTTCTTCGTCAATTTCCGTGGCTCGCCCGGCTTCGGCAAGGCGTTCGTCAACGCGGCACGCATGGAGTGGGGCGGAAAGATGCACGAAGACCTGGTCGACCAGGTC
>JAYZDP010000162.1:0-3665 GCA_036337765.1 Acidobacteriota bacterium | reverse complement strand
AGGGTGACGGTCGCGAAGACAATGAGTCGGACTCGGTTGGGCCTCATCATGGTGGTGCAGAATAGCCGAATGCGCTGGATACCCGCTCTCGCTCTCATCGCCGCTGCCGCCATTGCCGACGAGCCTAAAGACAAGGGGGAGGAGGAGAAGAAGGGCCTACCGCTGGAGCCCGAACGAACGGCTTCCTTCGTGGTTGACGAAGGCACCTGGATCTCACTCGATGTCTCCTCCGATGGCGACACGGTGCTCTTCGAACTCCTGGGCGACCTTTACACGCTGCCGATCTCAGGTGGCGACGCCGTGCCCCTGCTGACCGGCATGGCTTTCGAAAGCATGCCGGCGTATTCCCCGGACGGCTCACGCATCGCCTTCGTGAGCGATCGGGACGGCGGCGAGAACCTGTGGATCGCCGACGCCAGCGGCGACAACCCGAAGAAGCTGTCGAAGGACGAGAAGGCCTCGTTTCTTTCTCCGACCTGGACGCCTGACGGTCGCTTCGTGATTGCGTCGCGCTCGACGCGAAGCCTCGGAGTGCACGAACTGTGGATGTATCACGTCGATGGTGGCTCGGGAGTACAGCTGACGAAGTCGCAGCCGCAGCCGAAGACGCCGCGCAATCAGCGGCACAACGCGATGGGAGCCCAGGTGTCTCCCGACGGTCGGTACCTCTACTACGCCCGCCGCAACGGTGCCTGGACCTACAACACCCCGAGCTTTCCGCTCTGGCAGATCGTGCGCCGCGAGTTGGCGACCGGCGACGAGGATGTCGTCACGCGCGACCCGATGGGAGCTTTCCGCCCGGTGCTGTCGCCCGACGGCTCACGGCTGGTCTATGCGACTCGCTTCGAGACCCAGACCGGACTGCGGGTGCGCGATCTTCAGGCGGGCGGGGAGGACTGGCTGGTCTATCCGGTGCAACGTGACGACCAGGAGTCGCGAGCCAGCCGCGATGTGCTGCCTTCGTACGCCTTCCTGCCTGACGGAGAGAGCCTGGTGGCCGGCTGGGGCGGCAAGATCCGGCGTGTCGACCTCGCATCCGGCGCCGCCGCCGAGATCCCCTTCCGAGCCGAGGTCGAGCAGGCGCTCGGTCCGCTGCTGGACTTTCCGCGGCGTACCGAGGAGGGACCGGTTGTTTCCCGTCTGATCCAGGCGCCGGTGCAGTCGCCGGACGGCTCCCGGTTGGTCTTCTCTTCGTTCGGCCGGCTGTGGCTGAGAGATCTCCCTGACGGCGAGCCGATGCGGTTGACCGACTCGGACGTGGGGGAGTTCCTGCCTGCCTGGTCGCAGGACGGGGCGCACCTCGCCTACGTCACCTGGAGTGATCGCGAGGGTGGGCATCTGTGGCGGGTACCTGCGGCGGGCGGAGCCCCGACCCAGTTGACCGACGTTGCGGGCTACTACCTCGACCCGGCCTGGGTGCCCGACGGCGACGAGATCCTGGTACTGCGAGCCTCGCGCCGAGCCCAGCTCCTTGCCGGCCGCGGCATGTCTCCACTGTCGGCCGGCTTGGATCTGGTAGCCGTGGACGCCGGGGGTGCCGGGACTCGACTCGTCGCGCCGGGTCGCGGCCGCGGTCGTCCACACTTCGGTCCCGAGAACGACCGCGTGTATCTGTACTCGCGCGAGGGCATCCAATCGATGCGCCTCGACGGCACGGACCGGCGCGGGCACCTCAAGGTCGTGGGCTTCGCTCGCGGCGAAGAGCCGACGCCGGCCGAGAGTGCGGTCCTGAGCCCTGACGGTCTATGGGCCCTGGCGTTGGTGGACTACCACCTGTGGCTCGTCGCCGCACCTCCGCTCGGTGGCGAGGCGTTGACGGTCGACGTGTACAAGCCCGGCGTTCCTGCCAAGCGGCTGACGGACATCGGTGCGGACTTCTTCGCCTGGGCGGACGGCGGGCAGACGGTTACCTGGGCGGTCGGCTCGAGCTTCTTTCGCCAGCCCCTGTCGTCGGTCAGCTTCGAGGCCGAGGAGGATGACGAAGACGCCGAGGGCTCGACGGAAGACGGCGGGGACACCGAGGCCGAGGCGGAGGTCGAAGAGCCTCCGGCGTACGAGGAGATCGCGGTTCAGGTCGCCATGGAGCGCAGCCGTCCGACGGGGGACATCGTGCTGCAGGGCGCGCGCGTGGTCACCATGGTCGGCGACGAGGTGCTCGACAGCGCCGACGTCTGGGTGCGCGACAACCGCATTCATCGGGTCCGTCCCGCAGGGCGCGTGCGCCCGCCCGCCGATGCTCGACTCGTCGACCTCGCCGGCAAGACCCTCATTCCCGGCATCGTCGACGTACATGCGCACTTTCGCTCGACTCCCGTGATTCTGTCCGAGCAGGAGTGGAGCCTGTTGGCGAACCTCGCCTACGGCGTCACCACGATGCGCGATCCGCAGACCGGCACCCACCACGCTTTCGCCTACCAGGACCTGGTCGACGCTGGGATCTCGATCGGCCCGCGCGCCTACTCGACCGGCCGCGGAGTCTTCAACAACACCGACTTCAAGTCGTTCGAGGAGACCCGTGACCTGCTCGCCCGCTACAAGAAGTACTACCGCACCGACACGATCAAGGCTTACGTCTCGGGTAACCGTAAGCAGCGCCAGTGGATCGTCAAGGCTTCGAAGGAGCTCGAGATCATGCCCACGACCGAGGGCTCGCTGGATCTGAAGCTCAACCTCACCCACGCCATAGACGGCTTCTCGGGCAACGAGCATTCGTTTCCGATCGTGCCGATCTTTACCGACGTCGCCGAGCTGGTGGCGCAGTCGAAGATGACCTACACCCCGACGCTGCTGGTCGCCTACGGCGGCCCGTGGGCGGAGAACTACTTCTACGCGACCACCGAGGTCTACGACGACACGAAGCTGCGTCGCTTCATCCCCCAGCACGAGCTCTACTCCAAAACCGCCCGTCGACCCTGGTTTCGCGCCGAGGAGCATGTCTTCGCGCAGCTCGCCGAGGGAGCCGCGAAGATCGTGCGCCGGGGCGGGCGGGTCGGCGTCGGCGGGCACGGTCAGCTACAGGGCATTCAGTGCCACTGGGAGATGTGGGCGCTACACGCCGGCGGGCTCACCGAGATGGAGACTCTGCGGGCCGCGACGCTGCACGGCGCCGAAGCGATCGGTTTCGCCCAGGACCTTGGCTCGATCGAAGAGGGCAAGCTGGCCGATCTAGTGGTGCTCGACGCCAACCCGCTCGATGACATTCGCAACACCAACACGGTGCGCTACGTGATGAAGAACGGCGAGCTCTATGAGGCCGACACCCTCGATCAGATCTGGCCCGAGGACAGGCCGCTGCCGAAAATGTGGTGGCAGGACGAAGGCCCCCGGACGTCCCACTAGGAGTCTGCGTAGCAGAATCCTAGCCAGGTGGGATGGGCCAAAACGCGTCGACCAGCAGGTCGGCGGGTCTTGGGGCGCTAGCGGAGGTCTTCGCGGTCGAGGCCGTCGATCTCGGTGAGAATCTTGGCGAAGGCGCGAGCCATCGCCTCGAGGCCGACTTCGAGGCGACGGTTGACCGCCTTGACTAGTAGAATGCACAGCGCTACTGACATTCCAAGGAGAATTGCTCGTGAAAGCGCTGACCACCCGCCTCGTGTTTCCTCTCGTCGTCTTCCTCCTTCTACCGGCGGGGGCTTCAGCTCATCATAGGGGCTCCGATACCGGAA
>JAYZDP010000161.1:0-70582 GCA_036337765.1 Acidobacteriota bacterium | reverse complement strand
GAAGCCGTCTTGGAACCAAAATCCCGCCCGAACGCAGAGCCGCACGGTGTCCCCGAGGCTGCGAGATCTCTTGTCGGACTGACAGGTGAGGTCGACACCGGTTCCCTATCGGAGGAGCTTCGACAGCGGCGCCGACGGATTGCTGTAGAGGCGGTCGAGATCGAAGAGCAGATCGAGTCGGGTGACCTCGATCGGGCCCTCAAAGGCCTCGAGGCCCTCGAGGCCCGCTACGGGGCTGAGGCACCGGTCGACCTGATCGAAGAGAAGCTCAGCCAGATCGCTAAGGACAACGAGGCCGCTCGCGAACTGCTCGATCGGCACCAACAAGAACGCCCGGCGCGTGCTGATCGACGAGGACGGTGCCGTGGTCGATAGCGAGATCGTCGAGAAGGCTCGCTTCGCCCTCTTCGACCAGGCGGCGACCGCGGCCGCGGCGAAAGCCCGCTGCGCGCCAGCCACCCTCGACGGGATCGCCGGCAAGAGCTGGGTGCGCCTACGCTACGACTTCGATACCGCGAACTGACAGCGAGACCTAGGCGGCGATCCTGCCGACGGCGGTGTCGATCGATTTCTCGAGAATCGCCGCCAGGTCGTCGAGCTCGGACTCGCTGACGGTAAAGGGAGGTCCGAGGGTGACGATGTCGCGCGCCGGATCGGTGCCGCTGGGATAGAAGAAGGCGCCCTCAGCGATGCCAGCCGAGACCACCGCGTTGGCGAGACCGGCCGACTTCGGGAACGAAGCTCCGGTGTCGCGATCCGCGACCAGCTCCAGGGCCATCAAGAGGCCTATGCCACGGACCTCCGCGACGTTCGGGTGACTCTCGAAGCGCAGCAGGCGTTGGCGAAGCTTGCCGCCCATCGTAGCGGCGCGCTCGACTAGGTTCTCCCTCTCGACGATCTCCAGCACCTTGTCGGCAACCGCGCAGCCGGCCGAGAAGCCGCTATAGGTGTAGAACATCAGCTCGTCGCCGGCGGCGATGATTGGCGCGACCACCTCCTCGGTCGCGAACAGCGCACCCATCGGCGCATAGCCTCCCGACAGGCCCTTGCCGCCGAACATGACGTCGGGGACGACGTCCCAATGGTCGACGCCGAACTTGCGGCCGGTACGGCCGAACCCCGTCATCACTTCGTCGGCGATCACCAGAACGCCGTACTTCGCGCAGATGTCCCGGATCTGCGGCCAGTACTCGTCGGGCGGAACCAGGGCGCCGGCCGTCGAGCCCCCGATGGGCTCCGCGACAAAGGCGGCAACCGTGTCGGGACCTTCGCGCTCTATGACCTCGGCTAGCGAGCTCGCGCAGGCGACGTCGCAATCGGGATAGGTACTGTCGAAGGGACAGCGATAGCAGTAGCAGGCCGGTGCCTTGGGCATACTCACCAACAGCGGCTCGAAGCCGGTGCGGCGCTTGCCGTGGCCACCGATCGACAGCGTGCCGAGGGTGATGCCGTGGTACGACAGATCGCGACCGATCACCTTGTAGCGCGAGCTCCGGCCAGCCGAGACGTGATGCTGGCGGGCGAGGCGGATGGCCGCATCGGCCGACTCCGAACCACCGCAGGTGTAGACCACGCGAGTCAGCCCGTCCGGGAGCCAGCGGTCGAGCAGCCGCGTGGTCAGACGCGCCCGCGACGGCGTGACGAACGGCGGCACGACGTAGGACTCGTCGCGAGCCGCGCGTGCGAAGACCTCTGCAACCTCCTCACGACCGTGACCGATGTTGACCACGATCGCGCCGCCGGCCGCGTCGAGGATCCGGCGTCCGTCGGGGGTGATGAGGTACGACCCCTCGGTCCTCTCCACCTCAAGCGCCAGCCGATTACTGACGAACGCGTAGCGCTCCGCACCTGGGATCCGTGTGTCCACCGGCGCCCTCCCAATCGCTACGGCAGCGACAGGGCTACGTGCGAGCCCGAGTAGGTCCGACCGCCGACCGACAGCACGACGTACTGCTTGCCCTCGTGCATGTAGCTCATCGGAATGGTGTTGGTCGAGGCGGGGATCTCCACCGTACCGATCCGTTCGCCGGTCCGTTTGTCGTGGGCGTGGAACCGCCCCGGCGCGCCGCGCCCCTCGCCGTACATGAGAAGCGTCTTCGTGATGAGCTTAGTGGCGTGCGTGCCCTGACCTGGGTTGGGGATGTCGAGCCCGGCGAGGTCGGGGTGCTGATCGATGTAGTCGGGCCTGTCGCCGTTCGGGATCCACCAGAGATGCTCGCCGGTGTTGAGATCGATCGCCGTGATCCGCCCGTACGGTGGCTTGAGCAGTGGCAGCCCGCGAATACGACCGGGGCCCCGACCGCCGCTGACGAACTTCGACACAGTGGTGCCGGTGAGCTGGTAGTCCGGGTTGGTCTGCTCCTCGCCAGGGATCAGCGAAAATCCGCCGCAGGACCGGATCGAGGCGACGTAGAGGATCCCGGTCTCGGGGTCGACGGCCGCACCTCCCGGGATGTTGGTGCCGCCATTGCCACCCGGGCAGTTCAGCGAGCCCTTCAGGCCGAGACTGTTGTCGCGATGCAGCGGCGGCAGAAACAGTGGGCCCATCTGCCAATCTGCAACCGCCTCCAGGGCCTCGGCACGCAACTCCGGCGTGTAGTCGATCAGATCGTCCTCGGTGATGCCCTGCTGCTCGTACGCCGCCGGCCGCGTCGGAAAGGGCTGCGTGGGCGAGAGCTTCTCGCCGGGGATCGAAGACTGCGGCACCGGCCGCTCCTCAATCGGCCAGATCGGCTCGCCCGTCGCCCGATTGAAGACGTAGGCGAAGCTCTGCTTGGTGGTCTGGACGATCGCGGGCATCCGCATGCCGTCGACGGTGATGTCGATCAGGTTCGGCGCGGTCGGGTTGTCGTAGTTCCAGACGTCGTGGTGGACGATCTGGAAATGCCAACGCCGCTCGCCGGTGGCGACGTCGACGGCAACGAGACTGGTGCCGTAGAGGTTGTCGCCGGGGTGAAAGCCCCCCCAATTGTCGATCGTGGCGCCGTCGGTGGCGAAGTAGACCAGGCCGAGCTCTGGATCGGCCGACAGCGGTGCCCACGACGAGAGGTTTCCGACGGAACGCCAGGCGTCGTTCTCCCAGGTCTCGTGGCCAAACTCACCGGGCTGGGGCAGCACGTTGAACTTCCACTTGTGCTCACCGGTGGCCGCGTCGTAGGCCAGTATGTGGCCTGGCACGTTCTCGATGCGACTCTGCCGGTAGCCCTGCTGGTGGGCGTTGCCGACCACGATGACACCGTTGACCACGATCGGCGGCGACGAGTTGGTGATGTAGCCGACCTCCAGCGGGATGCCGGCGTCGCGATCATAGTCGTAGCCGAAGTCGGCGAGCAGGTCGACGGTGCCGCCGTCGCCAAAGTCCTCGATCGGCAGACCTGTCTCCGGATCGAGTGCATGCAGAAAAAACGCCGGAGTGACCAGATAGATTCGGCTGCGGCCGCCGATCTCGGCGTAGGCCACGCCCTTGCCGTAGTTCTTGCGCATCGAGTTCTGCCACCGCTGTGTCGGCGGTTCGCGGAAGGTCCACAGGGTCTCGCCAGTTGCCGGATCGAGCGCCACTGCGGTGCGCCGCTGTCCGGCGACGGTGAAGAGCTTGCCGTCGACGTAGATCGGCGTCGAGCGCAGGATGAAGTCGGTGGACGGGCCGAAGTTGTCGCCTTTCCAGATCCAAGCGATCCCCAACTCTTCGAAGTTCGAGGCGTCGATCTGATCGTAGGGAGCGTAACGACTGCTGGCGGCGTCGCCTCCCCAGTGTCGCCACTGATGCTCCTGTGCGGAGGCCGAACCAGCGGCCAGAGTAGCGACAACGAGGCCGCCGAGCAGAAGACGACCGGTGCTGGTGTCCCTCATCCTCACCAAACCCTCCTTTTTACGGTGACCACAGAGTGTCTCACGTCGCGCCCGGCGGAGATCCCATGTGGTCTCGCAACCGACCCAGACACCGGCAAGGAGGCCAGCATGCCGAGACAACGACTCCGATCGACCACACGACACCATTACGCGGGCCAATTCCTGATCTGGCTCGGGCTCGGGACGAGCGTGGCCGCGGTTGCGGGAGCTCAGGGATCCGACGGTGATTCGCGCAGCGCCACCGACGTCACGAGCACCGAGATCGCGAAGGTCTATGAAGCTCTGGGCGACGGCGTCGACCTCCAGGCGAAGGTCGTCGACATCGGTCGCGAGACCAATGTCGCCGTGGGCACCCTCCAGCGCGGCGCGATGAAGACCGAGCCCGGCGGGCCGGTGCGCGGCATCGTCCATCACGACGTCACCGAAATCTACTATGTGCTGGAAGGAAGCGGCATCCTGATGACGGGTGGACAGGTGCAGGCCGGGCGAGAGTGGCCCGAGGACTCATCCGCGGTCACCGAACTGGTGGGACCGAGCATGAGCGCGAGCACCTCCACCGGTGAGAGCCGCACCATCGCAGCGGGCGATATCGTCGTCATCCCTGCCGGCGTCTTCCACGGCTTCCAGGAAATCACGAGTTCGATTCGCTACCTGTCGATACGGGTCGATCCTGAGCAGGTGCTCCCCGCCGGCTACCTCCACCCCTCGATCCGCTGAAGGGGGCGGGTCAGGGGCCTCCGAGCGTCTCCTCGAGGAAGCGGGCAATGCGCGGCGCGGCGGGATCGCCCTCGGAGCCGATCAGGCTCCATACCGTGCCGTGGTTGCGATCCGCGATCTGCGACGCATCGACGCGCTCAGCCCCAAAAGACAGCAGCGTCGACGCCAGGTCGTGGCTCTCCTTGCGTCGGGCGTCTGTGTCGCCATCGGCCCAGATCAAGAGCGTCGGCGGCGCCATGGCCGAGGCGTAGCGCGACGGCGACGCGTCGCGCCAAGTCTTCTCGTCGTTCCCCCAAACCGACTTGTCGCGCTCGGGCGCTAGCCGCTCGACCCAGTAGAAGCCACTCACGGGCACCAGCGCCCGGATCGCCGCAGGACTCGTTCCCGCGGCCTTCAGGTAACGGTCGTCGAGTGCCACAAGGGCCGCGAGGTAGGCGCCGGCGGAGTGACCACCGAGGGCGATCCGGGCAGGGTCACCACCGTGGTCTGCGATGTTCTCCTCCACCCAGGCGACGGCCGCGGCCGCATCCCGGGCCTGCGCAGGATGGGTGACGGCAGGTGACAGACGGGTGTTGATGCACACGGTGACGAAGCCGTGGCGGGCAAAGTACTGACCGATGTGCGCCTGGCCTTCCTTGTCGCCCCGCATCAGGCCGCCACCGTGAACGAAGATGAAGACCGGCGCGTCAGTCGCCCCATCGGGCCGGTAAACGTCGAGCTTGTCCTTGTCGTCGGCATAGTTGGCCGCCGGGAGGTAGGCGATGTCGGTCGTGACTTCGACCTGCGCAACCAATGGAAAGACCATGCATGCTGCGACGAGCCCCGAGAACAACGCTTGTTTCATCTACCTAATTCCTCCGCTGGGTGCAGCCGACAGTGTAGCGCCGCCCTCCTGCTAAGGTCACCGGCCATGCATCGACCACTTCTGGCGAGCGGACTCGCGCTCGTAGTCTGCGCGACCTCCTTGGCACAAGGTCCGTTTCCCGGATTTGCCGAACACACGATCACCGCCGACTTCCCGGGCGCGTACTGTGTTCGTGCCGTCGACGTCGACGGCGACGGCCGCAACGACGTGATCGCGCAGGGCCGCGAGCTCGCCTGGTTCCAGAACCCGACTTGGACGCGGCATCCCCTGACCGGCGAGACCAAGGGCAACATTTTTCTCGCCGCCCGAGATCTGGACGGCGACGGTCGGGTCGAGATCGCCGTGGCCTCGGACTTCGGACTCGCCGACTCGCGGGCCGGTGGCACCCTGACACTGCTGCGGCGTGGCCAAGACCTCTACAAGCCCTGGAAGACGCACCGCATCGGCGCCGATCCGACTGCTCACAGGCTGTACTGGGGAGACCTCGACGGCGACGGCACCCCCGAGCTGGTGGTCTCGCCAATCCTCGGCCCGGGAGCCGAGGAACCGCTCTTCGACCAGGCCGGCGCGAAGCTGGCCTTCTACGATGTGCCAGCCGAGCTCGACTCACTTTGGCCACGCCACGCCATCGACAATTCTCTGCCGGTCACCCACGGCATCGAGGTCGTCGACTTCGACGGCGACGGCCGCCACGAAGTTCTGACCGCTAGCTACGAGGGTGTCCACCTGCTCGATGCTCGCTCCACCACCGAGGGTCTGATCTGGACGCGAACGGCGTTGGCTGATGGACACCAGTCCGACCCCGCGCCACGCCGTGGGTCGAGCGAAGTCGCCCTCGGCCATCTCGCTGGCGGTCGACGATTCTTCGCCACTACCGAGCCGTGGCACGGTAACCAGGTAGTCGTCTATCGCTCGACCGCATCGGGGACGGACTGGGAGCGAAGCGTCCTCGACGATTCCCTCGTTTTCTCCCATGCCCTCGCCGTCGCCGATCTCGATGCTGACGGCTCTGACGAGATCGTGGCCGGTTTCCGCGGCGAGGGCACCAGCCTGTACGCCTACGACGCCACCGATGCCGAAGGTGCCCGTTGGGAAAGGCACACGATCGACGACGGAGGCATCGCCGCGCAACGCTGCGAGGCTGCCGATATGGATGGCGACGGCGACCTGGACCTCGTGGCCTCGGGCGGCTCCACCGCTAACGTCAAGTGGTACGAGAACCAGCTCCGTTAGGGTCGATCCGCGCCGGGCTCTCGACGCGCCTATTCGGCGCTCACCTCGAAGCGCAGTCGGTCTGAAGAAGAGGCGGTGCCGTCCGTGGCAGTGAGCTCGAGCTCGTAGGTGCCCGCCGACGCGAAACGCACAGTCGTTGTAGCCGATCCACAATCCGCGAAGTCCGCAGCCGCGGGGCCCGTGACCAGGCTCCACTCGACCTCCACCGTGCTACCCCGTGGAAGGCCCTCGTCGCGCGCCTGACCGTTCAGTCTGACCGACTCGCCGACGTGGGCAGCGAGATTCTCGATCGTGCCGCTGGAGCGTTCGGCGAAGCGGCGAAGTCGGTTGGCCCGCACCGTCGGCGGCTTGTCGATGCAGACCCCACGCGGAGCACTTCCGACATCGAGATCGCGCTGCGCTTCTTTCGCGGCACGCTCGGTCAGCATGTACTCGGCGTTGAGCGGATCGACACTGGTGGACCACTCGTTGTCGGGAAAGCTGATGAACCAGCGCAGCTGGTGCGCCTCCTGACGCGACTCGACGACGATCACACAGACGTCCTCGTGGTTGCCGGGCTCGAAAACCGTCGGCTGATTGCGATCGGCATGCCCTGAGAAGCGGTTGCGCTCGCCGGCCGGGAGAATGACCGGGTCGCGACCGTGACTGAAGTACTGGAAGACCATCGTCACCGAGCCATCGGGATTGTCGAGGAAGCCCTGATAGCCCGGATAGACCGGCTGCCCGTAGGCCTGCGCTGCCGCTTGGTGGGCGAGAGCGCCGGCGATCAGGATCGCCGCCGAAGCCACACTCACCGCCCGACGCATCGTCCACCGCCCCCGTAAGGCCCGTCGCCTAACGACCGCCGCCGGTCGCGGCCGCCCCGTGGCCGTTGTTCTTCGCGAGCGCCGCCTCGTACTCCTCGTCGCTCATATAGGCGAGCTCGACCCAGCCGTTGCCCATCTCGTCGACGGTGCGGCTGCCCCAGCCAATCCAAGACGAGGGATCCGGGTTGTAGCGGTTGTCGGCCGTGTTGTCATGCCACGACGTGATGTGCAGGAACGACCCAGCCGGGAAAACCGGCGGCTCGGCGTAGTTGTACGAGATCTGAAAGTTGAAGTCGTACTTCGGCACGTCGGTCAGGGTCTCGATCCGGCCGTCGAGGTGGATCACCTCGAGTCGCATCGCCGAGCCCAGATAGTGCATGTGCGGCTGGAAGGTGATGATCTGTGCCGGCTTCTCGAGTCGAAAGTAGCGCTCGTGCCGCGCGACCGTGTTCGGTGGGATGGAGAGTTCGTTGAGCCGCTCCGAGTCCGGTACGCCAGTGGTGAGCATGAACGAGATCACACGGCGGTGCGGCTCCTCGCCCTTGGGGTAGAACTTGATCCCGATCGACGAGACGTCGGTCGCGGCCTCGCCGATGCAGTGGTAGTGACCGGAGAAGCGGATCTTGGCGCCCGCCTTCAAGAGTCGTCCTGTGCCGTCGGGATAGAAGTCGCCCTGATTGCCGACCGCGTACTCGACCAGCATGGCCCCCTGTCCTGAGCCCAACGCTACACGCGTGAGCTCATCGTCGATCAGCCCGGGATCGTCCTGAACGGCGTACTGCATCGAGTGGTGCACGACCCGACGATCGCCGGGCATGTACTGGATCCACTTGATCCACCGGTCCTCGGTCAGCCCGCTGTCGACTGTCAGGCTCGGATACTGATCCTCGCAGGAGGCCGGTATCTCGACCGGGAGGTTGTCTACGACCAGATCCGGTTCGCCGAAGGTCCACGCATCGAGCGGCGAGAACTCGACCGGCGGCGGCGCATCGCCCGGGTTGCCGCGAGGCGCGCCAGCTTCGACCCACGCGGAAATCGTGCGAATCTCCGCGTCGTTCAACGACGGGTCACCTACGTAGTCGCGGATGCCGACAGTGGGATCGAGGTGCCATGGGGGCATCGAGCGGTCGACGACCTTTTTCTGGATCGAGCGCGCCCAGGGACGGCTTTCCTCGTACGTCAGCAGAGACATTGGCGCACCCGCGTCGGGGCGGTGACAGTTCTGGCACGAACGTTGGAAGATCGGCAGTACGTCGCGAGCAAACGTGGGGCTCGAGGCTACGGCATCTTCGGACCCCGCCGCTGCGGCAGGGTTCGAGCTCACGACCGCCAGGCCGAGCAATACCAAGAAACAGATCCGCCCAGTCTTTGTCTGCATATCCACTCCCTGCCTGCGCCGCCCACAACTCGACCGGGCGAGATCGCCCGACGATCGTGGAACCGACCGTTCGATTCTACGTCAACCGGCTGAACCGATGGGCAGTCCGCCGTAGCGAGACATTCCGAGCCTCTCGTAGCCGGCACGTGCATCGCTCAGCTCGCCCGTAGCGAGGGGGCGATCCGCGGGTCGCCCCCGCTGGACGAGCATCAGCGCCTGGCAGCGGTGCAGCTCCGGCTGCCCACTACGGAAAGGGATCCGCTCCGACTGCTCGCGCGCCACTCGGTACCGTTCTCCTCCACATCCTCGATTACGGACCCGCCACACCAGGCATGGTCCGCCAGCAAATCTCCGACATCTTCACCGGCCCGCCGGGGCAGTGCGATCCGGTCGCCGGCTGTCGCCTGAGCGTCGAGATCTTCTTCGCCCCCTGACGGCGCACCTGAAGAACTAGACAGTCCATCGCCTCACTCCCCGCCGAGCCTCGACAGGGAGTGAGGCGTCGGTCCTCATGGGCGGTGGGCCGAGCTATAGTGGCAGTTCTCTTTTTCGGATCTCTTCGAGAAGCGAGGTCTGCCATGTCGATGGAGCTACGAGCCGCCTCGATCACTCTCACGGTCGTCGCCCTCATGAGCGGCGCGGTGCCCTCGGCGGCACAAAACCACGCCCCCAACCCCTACCAGGTGGCCGAGGCGTGGGCCGAAGATCCGCCGGGCCGGGCCTGGGGATCGACCAGTGCCGTCTACCCCGCCCAGGACGGCAGCGGCAACATATGGGTCGCCGAGCGCTGCGGCGCGAACAGCTGCGCCGGCAAGGAAGATCTCGATACCGTCCTGCTCTACAACCCGGCGGGCAAGCTAGTGCGCAGCTTCGGAGCTGGAATCCTCGTATGGCCACACGGCATCCACGTCGACAAGGACTCGAACGTCTGGGTGACCGACGCCCGAGGCGAGGGTGACAGGGGTCATCAGATCCACAAGTTCTCCGAAACCGGCGCCCTGCTGATGAGCCTCGGCGTGGCCGGTATCGGTGGTCTGGGCGAGACGATCTTCAACGGCCCGAGCGACGTCCTGGTGGCACCCGACGGCTCGATCTTCGTTGCCGATGGTCACGGCGCCGGCGGCAACAACCGCATCGTCAAGCTCGCCGCCGACGGTACCTTCATCAAGGATTGGGGCGGCACCGGCAGCGAAGACGGCCAGTTCCGTGACCCGCACGCCCTGGCCCTCGACTCGCAGGGGCGTCTGTTCGTCGGCGACCGCTCGAACAAGCGCCTGCAGATCTTCGACCAGAACGGCAACCACCTCCATACCTGGTACCAGTTCGGCCGACCGAGCGGCGTCTTCATCGACGCCAACGACACCCTCTACGTCGCCGACTCCGAGTCGTCGACACGGCGCAACGGCGGCTTCAAGCGCGGCATCCGCATCGCCTCCGCCAAGGACGGCTTCGTCACCGGCTTTATCCCCGACCCCGAGCCCGACCCCGACAACGCCGGCACCAGCGCCGCAGAGGGTGTCGCGGCGGACGCCTCGGGCAACGTCTACGGCGCCGAGGTCGGCCCGCGTCAGCTGGTGATGTACGTCAAGAAAGGAGGCGCAGGATCACGAGCCTCGCGGCGGGGGGTGCACGCGCCGCCCTCGGCATCGCCAGCCAGGCTCCCGAGTCCGTGTGGGACGGGATCTACACCGAGGAACAGGCGCAGCGCGGCGAGCCGCTGTACGAAGCCAACTGCACCGAGTGTCACGGACCCGAACTCGAAGGCGGCGAGATGGGCTCGCCCCTGGCCGGCAGTGACTTCATGTGGGCCTGGAACGAGCTCACAGTAGGCGACCTCTACGAGCGTCTCCGCGTCTCCATGCCCGAAGCCGCCCCCCGCAGCATGACCAACCAAGAAAAGGCCGACGTCCTCGCCTACATCCTCGCCGCCAACGAGATCCCCCCAGGGGACCTCGAGCTCGCCCCAAAGACCACGGCCCTCAAACCCATCGCCTTCCACGCCGTCAAGCCGTAAGACCACCCCGACTCAGCCCCCTGCCGACGTCCGGGCCGTAAAACCCGTCACAGCCGGTCCCTTCCCTGCAAGGACACGATCCGCTTCCGGGGCCGGGCGCCCCCTCACCCGAGCGCAACCACAGCCCGCCGCGGGGAGCAGCGCGGGAGGGCTCCCGGCGCGCGTAGAGTCTGCGCGAGCACGACGGGATCCCGCGCGTCCGCGGGGAACCCGCGGACCAGTTCTATGCGTCGGCGATCCTCACTAATCGCGCTAACCCGAAGGCCACGGAGCGCCCCAGTTCCCAGCAGGAACCGACTGCACCCCCTTGTTGACGAATTTCTGCAACCGCCGTCCCTGGTAGGTCTCGGTGGTGTAGATGTTGCCCTTAGAGTCTGTCGCGATCGAGTGCACGGCGAAGAAGAGCCCGGGCTGGCGGCCGCCGTCGCCGAAGGTGTAGAGCACATCCATCGACTCGCGCTCGATCACGCGCACTTTCATGTTCTGCCCATCCGCCAGGTAGAGGTACTTCTGCGCCGGATCCTCCGAGAAGGCCACGTCCCAGGTCGAGCCCTGCGACAGGGTGTGCGGCGCAATGATCGTCTCATCGAGGAAGGTACCGTCCTTGTCGAACACCTGCAGCCGATCGGCACCACGGTCGCAGACGTAGAGCTTGCCGTCCTTCGAAAGGTCGGCGCAGTGAACCGGACCGCGGAACTGCTTGGCCGGCGGATCGTCGGGCGAATAACGACCGAGATCGAGCTCGTCGTCGGGCGCCTCACCGTACGCGCCCCAGTAGCGCTTCAGCTCACCGCTGTCGGCGTCGATCACGGCGACGCGGCGGTTGAAGTAGCCGTCCGCAAGGTACATCTCGTTGGCCTCGGCGTCGAACGAGATCTTGGCGACGCGGCCGAAGCTGTCTTTGGAGTGGCTGTCGCGCTTGTAGATCGGGCGGTCGTTCTCCCCCACCTCACCGGTGTCGCGGGCACCGGACTTGCCGACCTGCATGAGAAACTTGCCGTCGCGCGTGAACTTCAGCACCTGCGCGTCGGGACCGCCGTTGCCGCCGATCCAGACATTGTCCATGTGATCGACCACGATGCCGTGGTTCGACGCCGGCCACTCGTACTCACCGGTCGGGGAGGGGCCGCCCCAACCGTTGACCAGGTTTCCGTCGGGATCGAACTCGAGCACCGGCGGCGCCGGCTGGCAGCAATCGCTCAATGGCGGATCCTGCGCCAGGCCGATCTCGTTGAACGAACCGAACTGATCGGCGGTGTTGCGATGCACGATCCAGACATGATCGCGCGAATCGACCGCCACTCCGATGGCGGAACCGATCAGCATGTGATCGGGCAGAGGCTTAGGCCAGAATGGATCCACTTCGAAGCGCGGCGCCATGACCGTCGCGTCTTCCGGGGCCTCGACCGAGCCACCGTTGCCACTACCACCACATGCGCCAAGCGCCAACACTGCTACCAGACCGACACAGACGTGTGTGTGCTTCATCCGCTCATCCCCCAACGAATCGATTGTCTACGAGAGCGCGAGTATAGCCGAGCTGGCAGGAGCTGCGCAGGCCTGGAAACCATGGTCATTGCCACTTCACGGCCGGTCGAGCTCGAGCTGTCGAATGGCCCGTTTCGGCGCCACCATCCGGTAGCCCTCTTCGAGCAGTTCCTCCACTACCCCCCAGTCGACGTCGCCGTCTAGCTCGATGCCGATCCACCCGCTCGGTCCGACGTAGAGCGGCACGAAGAAGATGTGGGGTGCTGCCTCGACGAGGGCCTCCTGGACATCGTGGGTGGCCTTGCACCACACCGCCTCGCGGCCATCTCCGTGATGGTCGAGAGCGAAGGTGGCGAAAGTCTTGCGCCCTCCCCACCACGTCGGTGACCCGTGCGAGATGCGTTCGTCGGTCTCGGGCCAGGCCGAGATGATCGAGCGCGGTCGTTCGAGCGGACTGACAGACGTCGGCATCGGCCGAGCCTAGCGGGCCGCCCTCCCGAGTGCCGTCGCCGGCACGCCATAGAATCGTCGGTCCGTGTTGATGCCGAGGGTGAACCTGTCCAGGATCGTGGTTGCCGCCCTGGCGGTGCTCGGCGCCGCCGCCGCGGGTGCCCACGACATCCCCACGGACGTCACGCTGCAGACGTTCGTCAAGCCGGACGGCCGCACGCTGCAGTTCGTTGTTCGCGTGCCGATGGAGGCTCTACAGGACATGCGCTTCCCGGTCGAGGGGCCGGGATACCTCGACCTCGAGGCGGCGCGCGCCGGGCGTGTGCTGACCGATGCCGCCGACCTCTGGGTGGGTGAGAACGTCGAACTCTACGAAGAGGGTCGCCAGCTGCCGCCCTTGGAGTTGCGAGGGGTACGCGTATCGCTGCCGTCCGACCGCTCCTTCACGACCTTCGACAACGCCGTGGCGCACATCGCCGCATCGCCCTTGTCCGCAAGCACCCGCATCGTCTGGCAGCAGGCGATGCTCGACATGCTCTTCGAAGCGCCCATCCAGTCGGAGACTGCCAGTTTCTCGATCCGGCCGCGTCACGCCCGGCTCGGCATGCGCGTCGTCACGGTACTGCGCTATCTCCCGCCCGGCCGTGCCGAGCGCGCCTTTCAGTACCGCGGTGAGCCGGGACTGGTGCGCCTCGACCCGCGTTGGCACCAGGCTGCGCTGCGCTTCGTCGAGGAGGGCTTCTTCCACATCCTCGACGGTCTCGATCACCTGCTCTTTCTCGCCTGCCTGGTGATCCCGCTGCGCAAGCTGCGCGAACTGGTCGTCGTCGTCACCTCGTTCACAGTCGCCCACTCGATCACGCTGATCGCCTCGGCCTACGGCTTCGTGCCCGATTCGCTGTGGTTCCCGCCGCTCGTGGAGCTTCTGATCGCCGTCTCGATCGTCTACATGGCACTCGAGAACATCGTGGGTGCGCGAGTGCAGCGGCGCTGGTGGATCACCTTCGCCTTCGGCCTCGTACACGGCTTCGGCTTCTCATTCGTGTTGCGCGAGACCCTGCAGTTCGCCGGATCGCACCTGCTGACGTCGCTAGTGTCGTTCAACATCGGCGTCGAGCTGGGCCAGATCTTCGTGCTCATCCTGCTGGTGCCGGCCCTCGACTGGCTGCTGCGCAAGGTCGTACCGGAGCGGTTGGGCACCATCCTGCTGTCGGCGATCGTCGCCCATACCAGCTGGCACTGGATGGCCGAGCGGGCCACAGCGCTCGGCGAGTACAACCTGGTGCCGGGGCTGGTTCCGGAGATGGCGGCGCTTCTGCCCTGGCTCGCACCGATAGCTCTCCTGACCGGGCTCGCAGTGCGTGGATTGCGAAACCTTCGCCATCCAGCTGCCGCCGAGTCACCTCCCTAGTGGGAACCGGCTGAAGGAGGGTTGCGGTACGTCAAAGGCGGCGGCTGGCCGTCCTCGAGCATTGCCGCGTAGGGGTTGCGGCCGGTGCGCTCCTCGAGCTCACGGCGCGCCCGCGCCAGCACTTCCGGACTGGTGAACAGATCCCACGCGGTGGCCGCCAGGGTCTTGGCTGCCAGCATCATGCCCTTGCGCGCGATGGTCGTTGCACCCGTACCGGAAGCCTGCCAGGAGTGGGCCGGGGTGCCAGGCACCCAGGTGGCAGCGCGCAGACCCGTGGTCGGCACCACCCACGACACGTCGCCCACGTCGGTCGAGCCCTTGCTGACGGCGCCGGTGCGGTCGAAAACCTTGCCCACGTTGGCGAGCGGCTGAGGCGTGGTCAGGGTCGCCTGCAAGGTCTCAGCGTAGGCGCTCTCCTCGGGCGTGTAGGTCAACTCGCTGAGCTCGCGAAGGTTACGCAAAGTCACCTGCGACAGTGCATCGTTCGGCAGCACGTTGTAGACACCCCCGAGATAGTCGACCTCGAGCTCGGTCTCGGTCGCCAGTGCTCCGGCCTGCGCGCACTTGAGCAGTCGCTCGTAGAGCGAGCGCGCCACGGCCGCATCCGGATGGCGCACGTAGTAGTAAACCTCGGCAAAGCCAGGCACCACGTTCGGCGCATCGCCGCCTGCGGTGATGACGTAGTGGATGCGGCTCAGGTCGGGGGTGTGCTCTCGCATCATCTCCGCCGCGTAGTTGGTCACGTTGACGGCGTCCAGCGCCGAACGGCCCGCTTCGGGCGCGGAAGCCGCATGGGCGTTGCGGCCGTGGAAGCGGAACTTCGCCGCAACGCGAGCCTGCGACGTCGGATCGCCGGCGCTGTTGGCGTCGCCCGGGTGCCAGTGCAGCACCGCGTCGACGTCGGAAAACAGGTTCTCGCGCACCATGAAGACCTTGGCCCCGCCCCCCTCCTCGGCGGGAGTGCCGTACAGCCGTACCGTGCCCCGCAGCCGACCATCACGGATGTCTTCCGCGATCGCCAGTGCCGCTGCGGTCGAGGCGGTACCGAACAGGTGATGGCCGCAGGCGTGGCCCCAGGTCGTCTCGTCGCGGGCCTCCTGGTGCGGTACCGGTTTCTGGCTCAGGCCGGGTAGCGCGTCGAACTCTGCCAGGATGCCGATCACCGGCTGGCCGCTGCCATAGGTGGCCATGAACGCGGTCGGAATCCCAGCCACCCCCGCCACCACCTCGAAGCCGCCGGCCCGCAGCAGACTCTGAAGCCGCTCGGAGGAACGCGTCTCCTGGTAGCCGGGCTCGGCCCAGCCCCAGATGTCGAGCGCGGTCTGCCAGTAGGTGTCGGCCCCCGCCTCGACCCGGGCCACGGTCGCCTGTTTGCCGTCGTTGGCAAAGGCCGTGCCGAGACAGCAGGCGACGGCCACCGGAACCAGGATTGCAGCTCTTCTAGGCTTCGAACTTCGCATAATGGATCTCCACCGCGTCGTTGCCGTGCTCGGAGAGTGCGCCAGCACTCCAACGCGCCGTCTGCGGCGCGCCAGCTTAGCAGCGGCTCGGGGCCAAACCCTGCAGTATCATCGCCGATGACCCATGGACGGAATCCACGATCTAGGTGGCATGCACGGCTTCGGCAGGGTCGAGGTCGAAGTGAACGAGCCGGTCTTCCACGCCGACTGGGAGGCCAAGGTCTTCGCTCTCACCGGCGTGCCGATCCCTGACTCGAGCATTGACCGCTTCCGCCACGCGATCGAGCGGCTGCCGCCTGAGGTCTATCTCAGCGTCGGCTACTACGGACGCTGGCTCCACGCAGCCGAGTCGCTGTTCGTCGAAACCGGGCTCCTGGCCCGCGAGGAGATCAACGAGCGCCTCACCGCCATCGAAGCGGGCGAGGCGATTCCAGGCCCTGCGCCGCTTCGGCCCCGCGCGGACGCCGACGGGCCGCGGGGAGCCAAACGTGAGGTCGCACGCGACCCCCGTTTCGCCGTGGGAGATGCGGTCGTGACGCTCGAGTTCCCGATCCATCCGACCGGACACACCCGACTACCGCGCTACGCGCGCGACAAAGAGGGCACAGTCGTCGAGGTATACGAGTCCTACGTCTTTCCCGACACCAACGCACACGGGCTGGGAGAGAGCCCCCAGCATGTCTACTGTGTCGGGTTCGGCGGCCGGGAGCTGTGGGGGGACGAGGCCGAGCCCGAGACCACCGTGCACCTCGACCTCTTCGAAAGCTATCTGGAGCCACGATGAGCGACCACGATCACGACTCCGACTCTCCTGCCCAGCGCGCCGAGGCGCTCGAGTCTCTCCTCGCCGAGAAGGGCCTCCTCGATCCGGGAGTGGTCGACGGGATCGTCGAGCGTTACGAGCGCGACATCGGCCCCATGCGTGGCGCCCAGATCGTGGCTCGGGCGTGGACCGACCCCGACTACCGCCGGCGCCTGCTCACCGACGGCACCGGTGCAGTCGGTGAGATGGGCTTCGAAGGCGCACAGATGGAGCGGCTCGAGGTCAAGGAGAACGCGCCCGGCGTGCACAACGTGGTGGTTTGCACCCTCTGCTCCTGCTACCCCTGGGCGGTCCTCGGCTTGCCTCCAACCTGGTACAAGGAACCGGCCTACCGATCGCGTATAGTGCGCGAGCCACGCCGCGTGCTCACCGAGATGGGGCTCGTTCTCGACGACGAGGTCGAGATCAAGGTCTGGGACTCGTCGGCCGAGATCCGCTACATGGTGCTGCCCGAGCGCCCCAACGGAACCGAGGGAGCGTCGGAGGAAGAGCTGGCCGCCATGGTCGGCCGCGACGCGATGATCGGCGTCGCAAAAGTCTCGGCGCCCGCATGAGCGAGCGCATCGCCGAAGCCGACCTTCCGATCGAGGGTCCGGCCGCGCCCCCCCGCTCGAACGGTGAGCTCGTCTTCGAGGAGCCGTGGCAGAGCCGGCTGTTCGGGCTCACGCTTGCTCTTCAAGAACAGGGCGTATTCGCGTGGAAGGACTTCCAGACCGAGCTCATCGCGGCCATTGCCGAGTGGGAGAGTCGGGCCGACCACCAAGAGGAGTACCGCTACTACGAATGCTGGCAACGAGCCTTCGAGAAGATGCTGCGCGACCGCGACCTCTGCACCGCCCAGGAGCTCGACCAGCGCAGCCACCAGCTCGCCGCCCGCCCTCACGGCCACGACCACGACCACGAACACTAGGAGCTGAATGAACCTCGATGCACTCGAAGATGTCACCTACGAGGTCGACAAAGGTCTTGCCTGGATCACCATCGACCGTCCCGAGCGCTTCAACTCGTTTCGGGGCCGCACCATCGACGAGCTGATCCGTGCCTTCAAGGCTGCCTGGGCAGATAGCTCAGTCGGGGTCGTGGCCCTGACCGGCCGCGGCGACAAAGCATTCTGCGCCGGCGGCGATCAGAAGCAACGCCAAGAGACCGGCGATTACGGACCCACGGAGAGCGGGCTGTTCGAGGTCGAAGTTCTGCACCGGCTGATCCGCGACATCCCGAAGCCGGTGATCGCGGCCGTCAACGGGGTTGCGGTCGGCGGCGGCCACGTGCTGCACGTGATCTGCGATCTGACAATCGCCGCCGACCATGCCCGCTTCGGCCAGGCCGGACCGCGCGTCGGATCGTTCGACGCGGGGTTCGGCAGCGCCTACCTGGCGCGCATCCTCGGCGAGAAGCGCGCGCGCGAGGTCTGGTACCTGTGCCGCCTCTACGACGCCGCCACCATGGAGCGCTGGGGCTTGGTTAACGCGGTCGTGCCGATCGCCGAGCTACGCGCCGAAGTCCGCACCTGGGCGGACGAGATGCTCGACAAGAGCCCGACCGCTCTGAAGGTCCTCAAGCACTCCTTCAACGCCGATAGCGAGTCGGTTGCGGGGATCGGTGCGATGGCCTTCGACTCGTTGGACCTCTTCCTCGAGACCGACGAGGCCAACGAGGGCGTCCAGGCATTCAACGAGAAACGCCCTCCCGACTTTTCCAAGTACAGATAGGAGACGACGATGGCCGAATCGCGCGTAGCCTTCGTGACGGGCGGAGCCGGAGGAATCGGCGGTGAGATCTGCCGCCAGCTCGCGGCTGCCGGATGCCGAGTGGCGGTGGCGGACCTGCCGGGCTCGAGCGCGGGCGAGGTCGCCGCGGAGATCGACGGTCTGGCAGTGGAGCTCGACCTGGTGGATCCGGCATCGATCGAGGCCGCGGTGGCGCGGACCGCGGCCGAGCTCGGACCGGTGGGCATCTGCGTCAACTGCGCCGGCTGGGACGAGCTCAAACCGTTTCTCGACACCGACGACACGTTTCTGGAGCGCATCCTCGCCATCAATCTGGCGGGGCCGATGCGGGTGACGCGTGCCGTCCTGCCGGGAATGGTCGAAGCGAGGTGGGGCCGCATCATCAGCATCGCATCCGATGCCGGGCGGGTGGGATCGTCGCTCGAGGCGATCTATTCGGGTGCGAAGGGCGGCATGATCGCCTTCACCAAGACCGTCGCCCGGGAGATGGCCCGCTATGGGATCACCTCGAACGCGGTCTGTCCCGGCCCGACCGACACGCCGCTGCTTCAGGGCATCGTCGACGCCTCTGGGTCGGGCGACAAGGTGATCCACGCCATGGTACGAGGCGTGCCGATGCGGCGGCTCGGCAAGCCCGCCGACGTGGCCCCCGCGGTCGCCTTCCTGGCGTCGGAGGAGGCCGGCTACATCACCGGCCAGACACTGTCCGTCAGCGGCGGTCTGACGATGTCTTGAGTTCATGATGATTGACATCGTCCGAGCCTTGCTCCATGATTTTCGTCAAGAAGCCCCGCGCAACGCTGGCTGACGGTGTTGGGCGGCAGTCTCCGAGGGGGCTCTTGGGCGGCCCCGGAGGCTGGGCGGTTTGGGTGCCGCCAACGTGAGGTCTGCCCAGAAAGGAGGTGGTCCAGTGGATATTGATAAACGCGGTTTGGTGGAGGTGACCACCTCTTAGAGGTAACCGCAGTCAGCTTTGATGGCGGGAATCCCTTGAAGAGAGGGAACCCATGGTCACCGAAGCAAGCCAAGCCCCGGTCCTCCCCAGCGGAGGCCGGGGCTTTTTCATTTCCCGCTAGAGGGTGAAACACAGGCTGGCGGACGGCGTATGTATCTTCAAGATATAACTACCAGCGATGAAGTCACCTCAAGGCGGTACCGCACACGCACTCCTGGGCTTTCTCACCTGGGGCCCGATGTCGGGCTATGACATCAAGAAGGCCATAGGTGAGTCGATCTCCAACTTCTGGAGCGAGAGCTATGGGCAGATCTACCCGATGCTCAAGCGCCTCGACCAACGTGGCTGGGTGGCTCACACCGAGGCGCCGACGGGTCGAAGGGGAAGAAAGCTCTACCGGCTCACCGCCGCCGGCCGTCAGGAGCTCGAGCGTTGGCTCGGCGAGAAGGCACGCACCCGACCGCCGCGCAACGAACTGCTGCTCAAGCTCTTCTTCGCCCGCTCGCTCGGGCCGTCAGAACGCCGCCGCCTGATAGAGGAGTACGGCATTCAGCTCGCCAGCGAGCTCGCCACCTACGACGCGATCACCGAGCGCCTGAACGCCAAGCATGCAGACCACGAGGACCTGCCGTTCTGGCTCACTACCTTGCGCTACGGCCAGCTGGGTAACCAAGCGCTGCTCACCTGGTGCGACGAGACCCTCGAGACACTCGACTCGACGCCCGCGACCCGGACCCACTCGACCCGGAGGCCACGATGACACCAGCCGACGCCCTTCTCATTCTGCATATCGCCGCGGGCTTCTTCGCCCTCTTCTCTGCGTTGGTCGCCGCGCTTTCGGTGTCTCTACACTGGCCGTTCTACTGGCACGTGCTCTCGGGTACGGTCTTCGTCGTCGCCATGTCCGCGGTCTTCGTTACCGCCATCCCGCTGGCCTTTCTGGGCGGCAGCTTCTTCCTCTTCCTGATCGCGATCTTCAGCTTCTACCTGGCCTTCTCCGGCTGGCGGCTGGCGAAGAATCGCGGCGGCACACCGACGTCGATCGACTGGGGGTCCGGCGGGCTGATGTGCCTATCCGGCCTGGTGATGATCGGCGTCGGAGTCGTCGCCATGGCGCGGGGCAACGGCGACGGCATCACGCTCGCGGTCTTCGGAGGGATCGGGGTCGGCCTGAGTGGCGACAACCTGCGGCGATTCCGTGCCGGCGGGGTGCGCGGACGCGACCGCATCGCCCAGCATCTGACGATGATGCTCGGCGGGACGATCGCCACCGTCACGGCCTTCACGGTGACCAACTTTCAGATCGAGCCGGCCTGGGTCCTGTGGCTCGCTCCGACTGTGCTGCTCAGCCCGATGATCGCCTTCTGGAGCGCGCGCGTTCTGTCAGGTCGATGGACACTCGCTGGCCTGCGCCCAGGGTCGGCGCTCGTGAGCCCGGTACGGCGCAACCTTCGCCAATCTGGGCCGTAGCGAAGGGCAGGATATGGGGAGCCTGATCCAAGACCTCCGCCTCGCCCTGCGGATCGTACGGGCGAGCCCGGTCTGGAGTCTCACCATCGTTTTGGTGCTCGCTCTCGGTATCGGCGGCAACATGGCGATGCTCGGCGGCTTGGTCGGCGGCCCCCTCGGTGTGCTGAGCACGCGGACCATGATCGGCATGGTGCCGGTCGATCCGCCGTACCTGTTTGCTATGTACGACTACCGAGCGCTGGTATACACCCTGGCGCTGAGCTTTCTGGCCGGTGCGATCTCGGTCTCCGGCGTCGTTTTCCGCACCACCGGTATCGGCCTCTTCGACGCGCTGCGCTCGGGCTCGCGTGGCGGCTCCAGCCGGCGATCCGCACGGTTGCGGGCACTACTCGTCGGCTCCGAGGTCGCGCTGTCGACAGCTCTGGTGATTGGCGCCGTGCTCATGGTCAAGAGCTTCGTGCAGGAGCGCACCACCGACTACGGCTACGACCGCGACAACATCCTCACCGCCCAGGTCACGTTGAGTGGCAGCGCATACAGCGATGCCCGTGAGCGAGCCGCCTACCTCGAGCGTGCAGTCCAGAACCTTCGTTCACTACCCGAGATCGAGCTGGCGGGAGCCGTCGACGAGCTGCCGGTGAGCCCCAACCGTAGCGCGGCCCCTGATCGCCTCGATCGGCGTCTATGGCGTGGCCTCGGAGTCGGTCGCGGTATCAGCGCGACACATTACAATCCAGCCTCACAGCCATGACCACCGGAGAGCCCCGCCAGCATGAGCGACAGGAAGTACAGCCAGCGCGGCTATCAGGACGACGGGCGCCCGCGCGAGCGTAGCGGCGGCGGCCCGCGACCGCCGAAGGAGGGCCCGCGGAACCGCGGCCTCGGCGCGCCCACTACGCCAGTCTTTCGCTGTCGCGACTGCGGCGCCGAGCAGTCGTTGTCCGAGGAAGTCGCCGTCGACACGGTGTGTGACGGCTGCGGTGCGGGGCTTCACAGCTGCGTGAACTGCGCCCACTTGGACACCGCTGCCACCTTCGAATGCCGCAAACCGATCGCTCAGCGATTGGCGTCGAAGACGAAGGCCAACGACTGCGCGCACTTTGCGAAAAAGGTGACTATGGAGTCGGATGGCAAGGGTGGCAGTGCACCCGACGATCCGCGAGCCGCCTTCGACGCTCTCTTCAGGTAGCCCGCTTGGAGGGCCAAGCCAGAGCCATCGCGGCGAGAGCGGCGAACGACAGCCCCCAAGCCCACCACACCTGGTAGGTCGCGATCGCGGTCACCAGACCGATGATCGCGGCGCCCTCGTAGCAGGCGAAAGTCACGATGGTGCCCTGCACTGCGCTGTGCTCCGGAAGCCTACGGAAGCGACGGCCGATGAGCGATCCGAGTAGCAGAAGCGCCACGCCCCCGCCGGGAAGCCACGGTACGGCGGCAACCGAACGTGCCGCCTCCCCCTCCCCCATCTGTCCGGACAGCAGCAACCAGGCGAGTACGGCGTAGACCACGGTGCTCGACATCAGTGCCAGACAGACAATCGGAAGCGCCGGGCTGCTGGAGCTCTGGCTCATGTCTCGGTCAGCCTAGCAGCTGTCCAGCGGTCGAAAAGCCCACGCTCCGTAGCCCACGACGCTGTCTCGCCCGCCACAAACATCGCCGGAGCTCCGTAGATCCAGAGTCCTACCCACGAGGCCGCGACGTCGGGCGAGCGACACGAGTCCGTTGATGGCCGTGGCACCGCAGGCCTCCTCGGCAGTGAAGTCGTCGCGTGCCAGGGTCGAGATCGCCTCGGCGGTGGCGTGGTCCGCTGCCTTCGCGGTGTCGTAGTCGAGAAAGTGGGTCAGATCCGAGCTCACCACTAGCAACGTGGCTTCGGCCCACAGCGCGTCGAGAACCGTTGCCACCTCCTGAGGCAAGGCCTCACCCACGACCAAGGCGACAAGGCGAAACGGCTGGCGTAGCGCCACTTGCAGAAACGGCAACTCGACTTCGATGCAATGCTCGGGAGCATGGACGTGGGGCGCAACGCTCACCGAGCCAGCACGCTCCAGCGCAGCCTCCGCCTCGGTGTCGAGCGCAACGGTACCCAGGGGCGTCGAAAACCCTCGGGCACCACTCGCGGCAATTCCACGAAAGGCTACGAAGTGACTCGGACCAATCACGATCACCCGTTCGAACTGACGCGCCTCGAGTCCACGAAAGGCCGACGCCGCGATCGGGCCCGAATAGGCGTAGCCGGCGTGAGGCGCGATCAACGCGGTCGCCGTATCGGGAGCCGGTAGCGCGGCGTCGAGCAACGCCGCCACCGAGGACCTCAGCCTGCTCGCGTCGTGTTCGTAGTAGCTTCCGGCTACTGCAGGCTCTCGGATGTCAGAGCGCACGGGCGACTAGGATACTCCTGGGATCCACGCTACATGCCGCCCATCGACTCCCTTTCCCTCGCCGACCCCTGCGTGGTGCCAACGCGCCACTGGCATGTGCTCGACGACGGGCGCGTCCAATGCGACGTGTGTCCCCGCTTCTGCCGACTGCGAGAAGGACAGCGCGGCATGTGCTTCGTACGAGCCAGAGTCGATGATCAGGTCGTTCTGAGCTCCTACGGCCGCTCGAGCGGGTTCTGCGTGGATCCGATCGAAAAGAAGCCGCTGAACCACTTCCTGCCGGGCACCCCGGTTCTGTCGTTCGGCACCGCCGGCTGCAACCTCGCCTGCCGCTTCTGCCAGAACTGGGACATGTCGAAATCGCGGGAGATGGACACTCTGATGGACGAGGCGTCGCCGCAACGGCTGGCCTCGGTAGCGGCAGAGCTCGGCTGTCGAAGCGTCGCCTTCACCTACAACGATCCCGTGGTGTTTCTGGAGTACGCGGCCGACACCGCCGCCGCCTGTCAGAGCGCGGGCCTGAAGACTGTCGCGGTGACCGCGGGATACGTCTGCGACGAGCCGCGCAACGAGCTCTTTCGCGACGTCGACGCCGCCAACGTCGATCTCAAAGCCTTCACCGACGGGTTCTACCGCCAGGTGTGCGGTGGCCGGCTCGAGGCTGTTCTTGACACCCTCCACCACCTCCAACACGACACCGACGTCTGGCTCGAGATCACCACCCTGCTGATCCCCGGGCTCAACGACTCGGAGCGCGAGATCGACGCCCTGAGCGGCTGGATCGCGGCGGAGCTTGGCGTCGACGTGCCGCTGCACTTCACCGCCTTTCATCCAGACTGGAAGATGCTCGACCGTCCGTCGACGCCTCCCGCCACCCTCACCCGCGCGCGCGCCCGTGCCCGATCCAACGGCCTGCGCTACGTCTACACCGGCAACGTGCACGATTCCGAAGGCGACTCGACGCCGTGTCACGGCTGCGGCGCCGCCGTGGTTCGTCGCGATTGGTACGAGATCGAAGGCTGGGAACTGGACGACGAAGGCAGCTGCCTCGCCTGCGGCACGGCCTGTTCGGGCGTCTTCGACGGGCCGCCGGGAGACTGGGGTGCGCGCCGTCAGCCGGTACGCATCGGTCGCCCCTAGCTCGCAACCCCGCGGGTCATTCGCCGCGAAAGACCCGCGTCACGCCGCCGATGCGGAACGGGTCGCCGTCGCCGAGCGCGAGCGGCTCCATTACGCGCTCGTTGTCCTCGGTGAAAGTACCGTTCGTAGAGCCGAGATCCTCGAGGAAGTACACGCCGTCGCGAACTGCAATGAGGGCGTGGTGTGCCGAGACCCGCTCATCGTCGAGCACGATGTGGTTGTCGGACCCCCGTCCGATCAGTGAGCGTCCCTTCAACAGCGGCCACGACTTTGACTGATCGGTAACCGTGTCGATCAACTCGACCGCGGCGTCGTCGTAGCGGGTAACGACCGCACCCTCGGCCAGAGGCATCTCACGCGCTGCCGCCTGAGCCCCCCAGCGCTTGGGGATCACGTAGGAGCGGATCGTCGACTGGCCGTCTCCGAGCCCGGGCAGCTCGTGGCCTACGCGCGGACGGCGCCGGCCGACCGCAAGCCCGATCGCGAAGACACTGAAGGCGACGGCGACGACGGCGACGAAGAGCCAGCTGGTAATGATCGGGGCGTTCGGACCCCCCTACCCTACCTCGTTCGCGTTGCGACGAGCGCCGTCAACCGTGCGCGCGGCCCTCCGGAAAGCCGACGAGCGCCTTGAGCTCGGCGAACGAGAGCAGCTCTGCTGCCGACCGGCCGCCGACAAGGCCTTCCGCGGCCTGGCGCATGGCGCAGGCGGCGGCAGACAGCCCGGTGAGCGGGTAGGCGACCATGCAGTACCCGAGCTCCTCGAGGCGACGGGGCTCGAGCAACGGGCTCAGGCCGCCCTCGACCATGTTCGCCATCACCGGTAGCGGAAGCGTCTCGCACAAGCTCGCCATCTCCTGCTCGTGCGTCGGCGCCTCGGGGAAGAGGATGTCGGCGCCGGCATCGGCGAAGGCCTTCGCCCGGTCGACGACCTCTTCGAGGCCGTCGGTCGCCAGTGCGTCCGTACGCGCCAGAATCAGAACGTCGGCGCCGGCGTCGCGCGCGGCGACAGCGGCCTCGACCCGTGCCACCGCTTCGGCTCGCGGCACCACGGTCTTGCCCGGCGTGTGGCCGCACTGCTTCGGCCAGGTCTGGTCCTCGATCATGACCGCTGCGAAGCCTGCCGCCGCGAAGCCCTCGACCGTCCGGCGGACGTTGCGCTCGTCGCCGTAGCCGGTATCGGCGTCCCCAAAGACCGGAATGGAGACCGCAGAACAGATGCTGCGGCCCTGATCGACCACCTCTCCGTAGGAGAGGAGCCCAACGTCGGGTAGGGCGGCCCGGGATGCGGAGACGGCGAAGCCGCTCATGAAGGCCGCCTCAGCACCCGCCTGCTCGACGATCCGCGCCGACAGCGCGTCGAAGCAGCCGGGCACAATGAGGATCTCCGGTGCGGCCAGTCGCTTGCGTAGCGCCTCTGTCGGAGTGGTCATGTGGCACGCGCGATCTTCACCACGCCGACGGTCAAGAGAGGCACAGCGAGGAGCGCAAGAAAGACGTAGGCCATGGCACCGTAGCCGCTGGCGACCAGGGCGACGATGCCGAAGCGCGACATCCCGAGCGCCGTGAGCAGCATCAACGCGGCGCCGACGCTGCGCTGCGTGCTCGACAAACGATCGATCCGGGTGGCAATCGCTCGCGGCAGGTCGTCGATGTTCTTGTCGATCCTGTCTTCCATGCCGTGCACGCCGCCAATCGAGGTCTCGACCAGGGTCCATCCGACGACTACTCCGTAGAGCAGCATCACCCAGGCGGGCGCCGCATCGGCCAGCATCTCGAGCCAAGGAACGTCGGCCGCCATCACGTCGGGAGTCGGGAAGGCCATGAGGCACAGCCAGGTCAGCAAGAACGGCAGGGTCATCATCACTCCCGCCACCACCCCCGAGACGGCGGCATCGACGCGCCCCTGTTGGCGGTAGAGGCAGAAGAGCACCATCGGGTATACCGAGAGGTTATAACCGACGTAGAGCACTCCCGAGACCGCAGCCGCGCCTACGTCGGCACCTTCCGAAGCCCGCAGCCCGGCCACCACTCCGTCCCAGCTCGACGTCAGAACGATGCCGCTGAAGATCGCGTAGCCGACGTAGAGCAGCACGGTTCCCACAGTCTTGAAGCGCTCGATCGTCTGCTGCCCCATGTACGCGAGGACGGCGACCACGACGAAGGTGAAGAGCACGCCGAGAGTACGGGGCAGGCCCAGGGTGCGCTCGAGGATGCTGCCGACGGCCGCGAGCATGACCGCGATGACGAACAGAAACATCACCACCAGAACCAAGTCGAAGAGCGGCCACAGCGGACCGATGAGCTGACGAATGAACGACTTGTAGTCGTACGAGCGGGACACCCGAGCGAGCTCGAAGACCAGGAACGAAAACAGGCTGAAGCCGACAAAGATAACCAGCACCGACATCCAGCCGGCCGCACCGTGCTTCGCCGCATACTCGACCACCTCCCGGCCGGTCGAATAGCCGCCGCCGATGATCATCGACTGCAGGATGATCGGCGGCAGCAGGACGCGGTGAAACCATCCCGCCTCTCTCGTGCTCATGATGGTTCTCCGGCTTGCTCGAGCCTCCAACCTCGCTCGGCGACCGCCGCTGCGACCGCTGCGAGCGCCTCGCGGCGAACGCTACAAGCCAGCCGGTCCTCCGGGCCGAGCCGCGTCGCGCCGTCGACGGGGGTCGCCGCGCCACTCCGCAGGCGGGCCAGAGGAAGTACCTCGTCGGTCGGGGGTAGGACTGCGTCGAGGCGTGTTGACTTTGACTCCGGCGGCGGCAGTAGCACGCAGCGCACCGCCGTCCCTCGCTCGAGGGCGCGGATCCAGCTGACGAGTCGAACCGGTCCGCCGAACAGCACCCGACCTCCGATCCGTTCGACCATGCCCGCTCCCACCGCAACCTCGTTGCGCTCTAACGCTACCCACACCGCCGAGGAGCGAAACTCGCGCGCCGCGCGCCGCGCGAACGTGAAGTTTATGCCCACGTTCGTCGTAAACCCGACACAGCCGGCTCGGTGGTCGAGCCCCGCGCGCACGAGCACACTTTCCTGCAGAGCGCTGCCATATACGACCGAGAGCCCCTCCTCCTCCGCGCGGCCGCACTCGGTCGCGTTGGAGTCAATGAGTATCGAGCCGGCGGTGTCCACCGAGAGCTCACGCGCCAGGGCGCGCCCGACCGCGTTGGCGCCGAGCACGGCGTAGCCTCCCCGCGGCGCCTCTCGCACACCGAGAGCCGAAGCCACGACTCCTCCACTGAGCCCCTGGACCACGACCGTCACCGCGATGACGAGAAAGACGAGCGCCTGCAACTCGCCCCCACCCTCGAGACCCTCGCTCTCGAGGCTCTCGGCGAAGAGCGTCGAGACCGCCGCCGCGACGATTCCACGAGGCGCCAGCCAGGCGAGAAACGCCTTCTCCTTCAGCTCGAGGCTGGATCGGCGGGTAGCGACCACTACGTCGAGCGGCCGCACGACGAACATCAGGACCCCTACCACCGCGACGCCAGGCCATCCCAGACCGCGCACATCCGCGAGCCCGACGTCGGCCGCCAGCAGCACGAACAGCATGCCGATGAACATGGTCGTCAGCTGCTCCTTGAACTCGCGCAGTTCATCGACGTCGTGCACACGCAGGTTACCGAGCACCAGGCCCGCGACCACCACCGCCACGATTCCCGACTCGTGTACCAGCGAGTTGGAGATCTGAAAGCAGGCCAGCGCCAGGGTCAGAGTGAAGATGTTGCGCAGGCCCTCGGGGACCCAGCCGCGCAGCTTGAGCAGGCCACTGGCCACCCCACCGACCGCGCCGCCGACCAGCGCACCGACCGCTAGCCGCACGACGAATGCGTCGACACCGAACCCTCCGGCTCCCGAGTCGATGGCGATCTCGAAAGCGACCGCCGCGGCAACCGCCCCAACGGCATCACCCAGCACACCCTCGGCCTCGAGCACCGTAGCGATGTTGCGCCGCACGCGGATACGGCGCAGGAGCGGCGTGACGACCGTCGGCCCGGTCACGATCACCAGAGTGCCGAAGACCAAGGACGTACGCCAAGACCAGTCGAGCAGCAGTCTAGGGGCGAGGGTACCGCCGACCGCAGTCACGAGAGCCCCGCTCGTCACAAGTCCGCGAATGCTATGCGCCTCGCGGCGCAAGCGTCGTAAATCGAGATGCAGCGCCCCCTCGAAAAGGATGACGGCGACGGCGAATCCCACCAACATGTCGAGACCTGTTCCGAGCGAAGCAGGTAGGACTACGCCAGCGCCCTCGGGACCCAGGACCACGCCCGCGGCCAGAAGAAAAACAATCCCCGGCACCCGCAGATGGTGCGCGATCCCCTGCACGAGGGTGCCGACGGCGAGGGCCAACGCGACCGTGAGAGCCGGATCCGAGAAGGAAAAGTGGGCCAGCAAGTGTTGCAGATCTGTCACTCTGGCCGGAGCCGTTTCGTGGCAGCATTCGGCTTGATGGAGGCGAACGTATCACCACACCGAGATCGGCCACAGGTCCACCTTCGCCTCTTCTCTCGGCGAGAAGGAGTCCGTGAAATGAAACGAGAGTGCCTACTTCTAGCCGTCGCCCTCGCGTCTGCCTGCGGTGGGGGGCCGGACGGCCCGCAGCGGGTGGTCCTGCAGAACAAGGGCTCGGACACGCTGGTCAACGTGGCCCAGGCGTGGGCTGAGCAGTACAAGAACGTCAACCCCAACGTGGCCATCGCGGTCACCGGCGGCGGCTCCGGAACGGGCATCGCTGCGCTCATCAACGGCACCGTCGACGTCGCCAACTCGAGCCGCAAGATCAAGGACGAAGAACTGGCGTCGGCGCGCACCAACGGAGCGGACCCGAAAGAGCTGGTCGTCGGCTACGACGCGTTGGCGGTGTACGTCCACACCGACAATCCACTGGGCGAAATCTCCCCCGCCCAGCTCGCGGAGATCTACGGCGAAGACGGATCGAGCGCAAGCTGGTCGGACCTCGGAATCGAGGTTCCGGGCTGCTCGAGCGACGAGATCGTTCGCATCAGCCGCCAGAACAACTCCGGTACCTACGTCTACTTCCGGGAGGCAGTGCTCGGCATGAGGCGCGACTTCAAGCTCGGCTCCCGCGACATGCACGGCTCCAAGGACGTTGTCGATCTGGTGGCCAACACGCCCTGCGCGATCGGTTACAGCGGACTCGCATACGCGACTCCTGAGGTCAAGATGCCGTGCATAAACGGGGACGAAGGCTGCGTCGCGCCGTCGATCGCTTCCGCTGTCGATGGCAGTTATCCGATCGCCCGGCCGCTCTTGATGTACACCCGTACGGCGCCAGAAGGCGCGGTCGCTGAGTACCTAAACTGGGTGCTGTCCGACGCCGGGCAGTGCATCCTCCTCGGCAAGGGCTACGCCCCGGCTCAAGCGGTCACCTGTGGAACCGGCTAGTCGACACTGTCATAGGCTGGAGTGGCCCCACCGACGGGGCCGATAAAGAATGGCCCACTACGAAGAGCGCCTCGAGGCCGACCTTTCCGAAATCCGTACTCGCGTAATACGAGCCGCCTCGCATGTGGAGGAGGCGCTGCGCAACGCGGAGCGAACCCTGCGTGCGGGGGATCGCGAGCTGGCCTCTGCCACGATCCTGGGTGACCATCGCATCAATCGCGAGACGCGCGAGATCGATGCCCTGTGCCACTCGTTCGTCGCTCGTCACCTACCGAGCGCCGGCCACCTGCGTTTCGTATCCGCCGTCATGCGGGTCTCGATCGAGCTCGAGCGGATCGGCGACTACGCCGCCACCGTCTGTCGTGAGGCGGTGCAGCTCTCGGCGCCGCCGCCCACTTCGATCGCAAACGACATCGAACTGATGGCCGAGCAGGGCCGCACGATGCTCGCGCAGTCGATCCAGGCGTTTCACGACGGCAACGCCGAGCTGGCCCGTGGCACCGCCGGAATGGCGCGCCAGGCACGCGCATTGACCCAAAGGCTGTGGTCCGACCTGGAGCGCGAAGGCGAACGCGAGAGCCGGCCCGTATCCGACCTCTTCGCCATACTCCTCATCCTCAACCGGCTGGAGCGGGTGAGCGATCAGGCAAAGAACATCTGCGAGGAGACCATCTTCGCTGCCACTGGCGAGACCAAGGCACCCAAGGCCTACTCGATCCTGTTCGTAGACGAGACCAATGCCGGTCTGAGCCAGATCGCCGAGGCCACGGCACGCAAGAGCTTTCCCGAGAGCGGCCGCTACGCCTCGGCTGGATGGGCGCCCGCCGCACAGATCGATGCCGACGTGCAGGCGTTTCTCGCCGACAACAGCCTCGACTACGACGGCGCGGCGCCGCGCGGGCTTGGCGACCTCGGTCGCACGGTGTCGGACTTCGACATCATCGTCGGTGTCGGCTGCGATCCACGGCCCCACCTCGACGAGGTGCCATTCCATTCGACGGTAGTCACGTGGTCGCTCGCCGTAGACAGCGTCGGGGCACCGACGCTGAACGAGGCACTGAAGTCACTCTCCTTGGAGACGCGATCGCTGATGGAGACTCTGCACGGCCCTGGCGCCGGCTGAGTCGCCGACTAGGGTTGCGAGTCCGATGAGTACCTCCAAGGCGGTGGGACGCTCGGGTCAGGCTGACGACAGCCTCAACCTCGACTGGTTCATCGACCGAGCCGCGCAGATCCTGATCTTCCTGGGAGGGATCTCGGCGATCGTCCTTATCGTCGGCATCTTCGTCTTCGTCACTCAGGAGGGTCTGGGTTTCGTGTTCGGCCGGCTAGACCTCGTCGAGTTCTTCACCTCGCCACGCTGGGCCCCGACCTCCGGCTACAACCCGACCTACGGCGCCCTCGCCCTGATGGTGGGAACCGCCAGCGTGACGGGCCTCGCCATGGTGGTGGCCGTCCCCTTCTCGCTCGGCGCAGCGATCTACATCTCAGAGTTCGCCAATCCTCGGCTGCGGGAGACGCTGAAGATCCTCGTCGAGCTGCTCGCCGCCATCCCCTCTGTGGTGTGGGGATTCATCGGCCTGACGCTGCTGAACCCGCTCGTCATCAAGGCGTTCAACGTGCCGATAGGCCTGAACGTACTGAACTCCGGGGTGATCCTCGGGCTCATGGCGGCGCCGATCATGACCACCATCGCGGAGGACGCGCTCAAGGCGGTGCCAGACGCGTACCGCGAGGCCGCCGAGGCACTCGGGGCAACCCGGCTGCAGGTCGTCTTCCGTGTTGTTCTGCCTGCGGCCCGCAACGGCCTGCTCGCCGCAGTGCTCCTGGGGGTCGGCCGCGGCTTCGGCGAGACGATGGCGGTGCTCATGGCCAGTGGCCACTCCATCCATCTCCCCACCAGCGTCTTTGACTCGGTGCGCGCACTGACCGCCACCATTGCGACCGAACTCGGCGACGCGGCCCAAGGCTCGGACCACTATCGGGCACTCTTCACTCTCGGAATCTTGCTCTTCCTGGTGACCTTCCTCATCAATCTCACCGCCGACATCGTCCTGCGTAGGTCGGGCGGACGGCGAGCCGCACGGCCCGGTAGCGCAAAGGAGAGCTAGGACGTGTTCGAAGCGACGGCACTGGACGCCAAGAACCAGCGCGACGAGCGCCTCGTCAAGGGCGCCTTTCTGGTCATGACGCTGCTCCTGATCCTGCCGGTGATGTTGATCCTCGGCGTTCTCATCTGGCGCGGAGCGCCGATCCTGTCGATCGACTTCCTGTTCACGGAGCCGACCCAGGGCATGACCGCGGGTGGCATCTTTCCTGCGCTCATTGGCACTGTCTGGCTGGTGGTCGTGGCGCTCGTGGCATCGGTACCGATTGGCGTCGCCGCCGCTCTCTATCTCAGTGAGTACGCCAAGGACAACTGGCTGACCCGACTCATCAACCTGGCGATCATCAACCTCGCCGGCGTGCCTTCGATCGTGCACGCGCTGTTCGGCGTCGGCGCGTTCGTGCTGTTCTTCCGCTTCGGCACCTCGATCCTCGCCGCCAGCCTGACCTTGGCGGTGATGACCCTACCGGTCGTCATCGTCTCGACGCGTGAATCGCTGCAGGCGGTGCCCCACGCCTTTCGCGAGGCGTGCTGGTCGATGGGTGCGACCCGTTGGCAGACGATCCGGCGGGTCGTTTTGCCCAACTCGATCAGCGGCATCCTCACCGGAATCATCCTCGAGGTCTCCCGTACGGCGGGTGAGACCGCGCCGATCATGTTCACCGGCGCGACCATGTTCCTACCCTTCTTGCCGCAGAGCGTGCTCGACCAGACGATGGCGATGTCGCTGCACCTGTACTTCATCTCCACCCAGGTCCCGGACGTACCCGACGCACTTCCGTACGGCGTCGCACTGGTGCTGATCGGGATGGTCTTGGCCATGAACGCCCTTTCGATCGCGTTTCGCATCTATCTGCGGGGCAAGAAGAAGTGGTAGAGCCGCACGCCCCAACGACTGCGAGGCCGAGCGTCAAGCTCAGCGTCCGTGATCTGGCGATCCACTACGGATCGAAGTGCGCCCTCGAGGGCGTCGACCTCGACATCCTGCAAAACGAGATCTTCGGCATCATCGGCCCATCCAATAGCGGCAAGACGTCGTTCCTGCGCTCCATCAACCGTATGAACGAGATGACCACCGGGATGCGCGTGTCGGGTCAAATCCTGTTCGACGGCGGAGACATCCGCCGCTGGCGCAATGTCTACAGCCTTCGGCGCAAGATCGGCGTCGTCTTTCCTCTGCCAGTCGGCCTACCGCTGAGCGTCTACGACAACGTCGCCCTGTCGCCGCGCCTGGCGGGCCTCCGACAACGGGCCGAGTTGGACGAGATCGTGGAGCGCTGCCTGACCCGCGCCGCGCTGTGGGACGAGGTGAAGGACCGCCTCGACTCGCTGGGCAGCCTACTGTCCGGGGGCCAGCAACAGCGCCTCACCATCGCCAGGGCGCTATCGCAGGACCCGGAGCTGTTGCTACTCGACGAGTTCTCGATCGCCGTCGACCCGGTCACGACTATGCGCATCGAGGACGTGCTCAAGGAGCTGCGCCAGGAGATGACGATCGTGCTCGTCACCAACCTGGTGCAGCAGGCGCGGCGACTGGCGAGCCGCACAGCGTTCTTCCTCAGCGGAGAATGCGTCGAGGTCGGCGACACCGAGAAGCTCTTCACTGGAGAGGTCGAGGACTCTCGCACCCAGGAGTACGTGGAGGGCAAGTTTGGCTGATTCTCCGTCCCCCGCGATCGCCACCCGCGACCTCAATCTCTGGTACGGCACGTTCCAGGCGCTCTACGACGTCACCCTCGACGTGCGCACGGCAGTCGTCACTTCGCTAATCGGACCGTCGGGCTGCGGCAAGACGACCTTCCTGCGCACCGTCAACCGGATCAACGAGCGCCTCGGCTACGTCCGCACAACAGGAAGCGTCGAGATCCACGGCCAGGACATCCTCGCCCCAGGGGTCGAGCCGACCCGGCTGCGTCAGCAGGTCGGAATGGTATTCCAGCGCCCCAATCCCCTACCGCTCACGATCCGCGAGAACGTGCTGTTCGGCTACCGGCTGCACCATCCGCAGAAGCACGCCGGCTCCCAACGCGACGAGGTCGTCGAACAGGCCCTTCAGCAAGTGCTGCTGTGGGACGCGGTCAAGGACCGCCTCGACGAGCGCGCCGTCGACCTGTCGCTAGAGGAGCAGCAGAAGCTGTGCATCGCTCGGCTACTGCCTGTCAAGCCGACGCTGCTGCTCATGGACGAGCCCTGCTCGGCGCTCGACCCGAAGGGCACCGAGGCGGTCGAGGAGCTGATCTGGGAGCTGCGTGGCGAGTACACAATCCTCATTGTCACGCACAACATGGCCCAGGCCCGCCGTGCCAGCGACGAGTGCGTCTTCATGTTGCTTGGCAAGGTCATCGAGCACGCAAAGACCGGCGAGATCTTTGTAACTCCACAGCACCAGGAGACCGCCGACTACATCGAAGGTCGCTACGGGTGAGCGCCGGCGTCTAGAGGTGTCTCAAGACCTCCAACGGGGAGCTGCGAGCGGCCCTACTGGCTGGTCCAACGCAGGCCAGGGCACTCGTGACCAAGAGCACGATGCCTGCCGCCAGGTAGGGCGCGGGCGGCGTGGGACTCACACCAAATAGGTACGACTCGAACAGGCGCCGCGCCACCCACGCGGCGGGAAAACCGAACACAAGCCCAATGACAACCGGGGCGAGCCCATTGCTGAGCAGGTTCGCCGCAATCGTTCGCGGTGTCGCACCTAGAGCCTGACGCAACCCGAGTTCGAAAGGGCGCTGCCGAATGTCGAAGCTCAGCGAGGCGAAAAGCCCGGCGGCGGCCAACAGAAGCGCGGTCACGCCATACATGGATAATAGGTCCGAACCCACCTGCTGATCAGCTTCGCGGCGGATGAAGAGACGACTTTCCAGAAGGTCTCGGGTGTGGCCCGGCGCCAGGACGCGGGCTACGGAGCGGTGACCTTCGACAACTGGTCACAGTTCGATGTTCTTGGCGCCGGGAACGGCGCTTGCGGGCCGAGGTAGGGGCGTGTTAGCGGCCCATCAGTTCGGCTCGATCGACGATGACTTGGAAGATGCGGGCGGTGGCGGCGTCGATCATGACGCCGCCAGTGTTGGCTGCGCCCATGCCGCCCTCTTCAGCCTTGCGGACCTCTTCGATCATGTTTCGCGCTTCGGTGATCTCCTCGTCGGTCGGGGAGTACACCTGGTTGGCGAGCTCGATCTGGCTGGGGTGGATGGCCCATTTGCCGACGAAGCCCAGGGCCGCGGCCCAGCTCGCCTGGCGCACGTAGCCGTCGGGGTTGCGGAAGTTGGCGTAGGGGCCGTCGATGGCGTCGATGCCGGCAGCGCGCGCAGCCACCACCAGCCGCGCGCGGGCGAAGTGCCAGATGTCGCCCGGGTAGCGCTCGTCGCTGCCGCCGATCTGGCCGAGCTTCATGCCCTGGCTCGCCGACAGATCGCCGACGCCGAGAATCAGGGCCTCCAGGCGTGGACAGCAGCGAGCCAGTTCTTCGACGCACGCCAGCGCCTCGACCTCCTCGATGAGGATCTCGAGGCCGATCTTCTTCTGTAGGCCGAGCTTCTTCTCTATCTGCTCGAGCAGAGTGTCGAAGAACCAGACGTCGCGCGGAGCCTTCACCTTGGGAAGGATGAGCAGATCGATCTTGTGGCCGGCGCCCTCGACGACGGTGATCACATCCTCGTAGGCCCAGTGGCTCTCGGCGTCGTTCACGCGCACCGCCACCGTCTGCGGCTTCCAGTCGAGACTGTTCAGCGCCTCGACCGCCATCGTGCGGGCGCCCTCCTTCTCCGAAGGCGCAACAGCGTCTTCGAGGTCCAGAAAGACCAGGTCAGCGTCGCAGGCCGCCGCCTTGCTCATCATCTTCTCGCTCGAGGCGGGGGTCGAGAGCTCGGACCGGCGTAGGCGTATGGTCATCGGCGTTCTCCTCCTGAGTCACCCGCCGGCGGCCGCGGCGGGAGGCAAATTGAACTCTTCACGAATCTCTCCAGAGTGTTCTCCCAGGCGCGGCGGTCGGCGGCGAATGCCACCCGGGGTCTCGGTGTACTTGATCGGTAAGCCGGCGTAGACCACGTTGCGCTCCGTACCGGCGTGCTCGACCTCGACGAGCATGTCGCGGCTGCGGGAATGCGGATGTTCGAAGATGTCCTGGATCGTCTGCACCGGCCCGGCCGGCACCTTGCCCGCGAGCGCACTCATCGCTTCGTCCGTGGTGCGGGCCGAGGTCCACTCGCGAACCATCCGCCGCGTCTCGTCGGCGTTTTGGACGCGAGCGCGGTTGGTGCGGAAGCGTTCGTCCTCGGCGAGCTCCGGCCGGCCCATCTCTTCGCACAGGATTTTCCAGTGACTGTCGCGTGGCCCAGCGATGGTGATCCACCCGTCCTCGGTCTGGAAATTCTCGAACGGGCACAGGAAGGGATGGGCGTTGCCCTCCGGCCCCGGCACGTTGCCGTGATAGGAGTACTCGTAGACCAACCGCTCGCACAGCGACAGGACCGCATCGACCATACCGACGTCGACGAACTGACCCTGGCCGGTGCGCTCGGCGTGGCGCACGGCAGCGACGATGCCCAAAGCGGCAAGGGCCGCCGGGTATATGTCGCCAACCCCCGGGCCGGCCTTGAGTGGCGTGCCATCGGCAGTGCCCGTGATCCCCATGATGCCGCCCATCGCCTGCGCGACGACGTCAAAGGCGGGCCAGTTCACGCACGGGCTTTCGCCGGTCCGTGGATCGCCGAAGCCGCGCACCGCGGCGTAGACCAGCGCTGGATTGAGCTCACGCAACGACTCGTAGGACAGTCCCAACCGCTCCATCACGCCGGCGCGGTAGTTCTCGACCACAACCGGCGCCTGACGCACCATCTCGCGCAGCGCCTGCTTGCCGTCGTCGGACTTCAGGTCCAGCACTATCGAGCGCTTGTTCCGATTGATGCTGCCGAAGTAGCCGCCGTAGGCCTTCTCTTCGTCGCCTTCGAGGAACGGTCCCGAGTAGCGCGTCATGTCGCCGCCCGGGGGCTCGACTTTGACCACATCCGCACCGAGGTCGGCCAGCAGCATCGTGCAGTAGGGCCCCGCCAGCATCTGCGTGAGATCGACGATGCGGAGCCCCTCGAGGGGTCCGGCGCCCGCACTTTGAGGGGAGCTCAACTCGACTCCCAGTGGCTCCGGCGCTTGAGCAGCACACGGCGCAGCCCCTCAAAGACCTTGGTCTCGTCCTGCTTGTAGCCGTGATGGCAGAAGACCACAATTCCCGCGTCTTCGCGGTCCGAGTCTTCCTTCGAGACGACCTCTGAGTAGGCATAAAGCGTGTCGCCGTGAAAGACCGGTGCGGTGAAACGCAGCCCGTCGAGACCGAGCTCGGCCAGGGCGTTCTCGGCGACGTCCTGCGTCGCCAGGCCGACCACGATCGAGCCCGTCACCAGGCCGAAGACCAGCCGCTGTCCCCACGCGCTGTCCTTCATCGCATCTTCGTTGAAGTGCGAGTGAGCGGTGTTCATCACCAGGTTGGTGAGAATCTGGTTCTCGAACTCACCCACCGTCTTGCCGCGTACGTGACGGAGACTCTGGCCGATCTCGAAGTCCTCGAAGTAGTTGCCGTTGCCGGTCAGCGCCTCGGAAGAGCTCATCGGATCTCTCGCGGCAGCAGGCGGTCCGAAATGATGCGGCGCTGGATCTCGGAAGTACCCTCAAAGATCGTCGTCAGGCGCGCATCGCGCCAATAACGCTCGACCTGCCGTTCGGTGGTGTAGCCGTTGCCGCCGTGGATCTGCAGGCCTTTGTGCGTGACGCGTTCCGCCATCTCGGTCGCGAAGAGCTTGATCATCGCGGCCTCGCGCTCGATCGGCTGGTCGTCGTCGACCTGTTGGGCGACCTGGTACATCAGCGCGCGCGCCGCCTCGATCTCGGTAGCCATGTCGGCGAGCATGAAGCGAATCGACTGAAAGGCACCGATGGGCCGGTTGAACTGCTCACGCTCCTGGGCGTAGCGCACCGAATCTTCGAGCGCTCCGCGCGCCAGGCCCACGGCCCGTGACGCGGTGTGCACGCGAGCGACGTTGAGCCCGCGCTGGGTGGCGCTGAAGGCACGACCCTTGCCGCCCTCACCACTGGCCGGATCCGAGGGAGACGATCGCCGCCCACCGAGCAGATTTCCCTTCGGAATCCGCAGACCGCGGAACTCGAGATACCAGGTCGTCATGCCGTGGTAGCCGATCTTGTCAATGGCCCTGCCGGTCAGGCCGTCAGGAAACGAGTCGGGCTCCTTGTCGATGAGAAAGGTCTCGAGTCCCTGTGACCGGCGGCCACCCTCGGGCGGGTCCTCGGTACGGGCGAGGAGCTGGATGAAGTCGGCGGCGTAGGCGTTGCCACACCACTTCTTGTCGCCCGTGATCACATACTCGTCGCCGTCTAGCTCCGCACGGCACTGGACGTTGGCGAGGTCGGATCCGGCGTTGGGCTCGGACAGCGCCGCGGCGCCGATCCAGTCTCCTCGCGCGCTCTTTTCCGTCAGGGCGCGCCTGCGCTCGGGATCCGACACGGCGGTGCCCATACCGTTGCCGCGCGCGATGATCGACGCCACGCTCATCCAGGCCCGTGCCAGCTCCTCCGCACTCAGGCAGTACTCGAACACACCGAGCCCCAGGCCGCCGTACTCCTTCGAGATCATGATCCCGAAGTAGCCCATCTCGCCCATCCGCTTCAGGAAGTCGCGCGGGATGTCCTGCTTGTGCTTGTCGAGCTCGTTGGCGACCGGCAACACCTCTTCCATAGCGAACTTGCGTGCCGTCGCCTGGATCTCCAAACGGCGATCGTCGAGGTAGCGGTTCTGAGCCATCAGCTGGCCTGCCTCGGTCGGCGTTTGGCGACCAGGTTCGACCGGGTGTAGTCGATCACTCGTTCGCCGTCCTGGTTAAAGCCCTCGGAGTGCCAGGTGACGATGCCGAACTCGGGCCGGCTCTTGGACTCGCGCTTCGCCACTACGGTCGAGCGCGCGGTCACCGTGTCGCCCGGATAGACCGGTTGGCGGAAGGTCAGGTCGTTGACGCCGAGAAACGGACCGCCAGCTTCGGACAGGTCCTCGACACTCATGCCGACGACCGTCGAGAGCACGAGCATGGGATTGACCAGCACGTCCGGGTGCCCGTGCTCCTTGGCGTACTCGCGGTTGAAGTACAGCGGATTGAAGAACAGAGTCGTCGCCGAGAAGAACGAGTTGTCGCCCTCGTTGAAGGTGCGTCCCCAGTGGTGCTGGAAGACCTGACCCTCCGAGAAGTCGTCGTAGGAGTTGCCCTTGCGCACGGGGCTGGCGCCCTTGGGATCGAAATCGGCCATGGATGCCTCTAACGATAGCCCTCGAGCACCTCGCGACGCGGCAGCTTCCACCACACCTCGTCACACAGGGTCCGCATCTCGTCGTCGAGGTCGAGGTCCGCTCCCGCGACAGTGGCATCGAGCTGCTGGGGCTTCGATGCACCGATGATCGCCGACGTGATGCCGGGCTGTGCGAGGACCCATGCAACGGCGACCGTGGCCAGCGAAACGTCTCGCTCCTCCGCCGCCACTCGCAGCGCGTCCACGGCGTCGAGCTGCACTTCGTCCCAATAGCGCCGCTGGTACATCGCGGCCGAGTTCCCGAGCGTGAAGCGAGTGCCCTCTCTCGGTGCCTCGCCGGCCCGATACTTGCCCGCCAAGAGCCCTCCGGCGATCGGGTTGTAGACGATGACGCCAACTCCCGCGTCTTGCACCAGCGGCAGCACCTCGGTTTCGATCTCCCTGTAGAGAAGGTTGTAGCGTGGCTGCAGCGACTGGTAGCGCGCGAGGCCAAGGCGCTTCGACGCCTCGAGAGCCTCGCTCAACCGCCACGCGGGGTAGTTCGAGCAACCGATGTAGCGCACCTTGCCCTGGTGCACCAGGTCGTCGAGCGCCCCTAGCGTCTCGTCGATCGGCGTGTGCGGGTCGAAGAAGTGCGTCTGGTAAAGGTCGACCACATCGGTCTGAAGCCGGCGCAGGCTCTCCTCGACCGCGCGCTGGATGTGGTAGCGGGACAGTCCGGCATCGTTGGCGCCTTCCCCCATCTTGCCGCGACACTTCGTGGCCAAGAAGATCGAGTCGCGGCAGCCGCGCGACTGCATCCAACGGCCGATGATCCGCTCGGTCTCGCCGTTGAGCTCGAGGTCGCTACCGAGCGGATAGACGTCAGCCGTGTCGAAGAAGTCGACTCCCGCCGCGAACGCTGCATCGAGAATGGCGAAGGAGGTCTCTTCGTCGCACTGCAGACCGAAGGTCATGGTGCCGAGGCAGATGGTGGGCACACGGGCTCCGGTCAGCCCGAGGGATCGCTGCTCCATGGCAGACTCCTTAGCGGTCAACGAGAGGCGATGGGGTTGCGCAAGGTCCCGACCCCTTCGAGCTCGATCTCGAAGACGTCGCCAGGCTTCATTGCCTTCGTGCTTCCAGGGGTGCCGGTAAAGATGACATCGCCGACTTCGAGAGTCAGGAAGCTCGACAGGTAGCTGACGATCTTGGCGCTACCGAAGAGCAGGTCGCTGGTCGACTGCTTCTGCATCACCTCGCCATTGAGCTTACCGACCATCATCAGGTCGTCGGGGTCGAGACCGGTGGCGACCACCGGCCCAATCGGACCGAAGGTATCGGAGCCCTTGGCCCGGAACCACTGCAGGTCAGAGCGCTGCCAGGCCCGCTCAGAGACATCGTTGCCGGCGGTCACGCCGAAGATATGGCTCGGTGCTTCCTCGACGCTGACACTCTTGGCGCGCTTGCCGATCACTAGAACCATCTCCGACTCGTAGTGGGTGTTGGTGGCGCCGGGAGGAAGCACGATGTCGGCGTCAGGCCCGACGATCGAGGTCGGGCTCTTGAAAAAGAGGCCGGGCTCCTTCGCGGGCTCGGCGTTACCCAGATGACTGCGGTAGTTCAGCCCGACGGCGATGACCTTCGACGGCACCACCGGCGCCAACAGCTTGACGCCCGAGAGCGGGTGCAGCATGTCGGACTCGCGGGTCGAGACGAGGAAGTTGTCCTCGAGCTCCACGATCGAGTCGCCCATGACCCGGCCGTAGGCGATGCGACCGTCCTTCTCGAAGCGTACGTACGAACGGGACTCGGCGACCGCGGAGACCGCAATGGACAGGCCGGCCGCGGTGGCGATCAGAGTGGGTGTCAGCTTCATGAGTCGGTTCCTCCACTTCTATCGGCTTCAGTCGGCTCCGAGCGCCAACGCGATGAACTCACCGTCGTGCTCCCGCTCACCGATCGGTACGATGATGTACTGCCGGCCCCTGGCGAGATAGGTCATCGGCGCCCCGGTCCCACCCGCCGGCAGCTCCATCTCCCAGATCTTCTCGCCGGTCTTCTTGTCGAAGGCGCGGAAGCCTCGGCCGCCGCCGCCCGGCGGCACGGCGATCATGTCCTTCGAGCCGTCGGCGGCAAACAGCAGGGTCTTCGTAACCAGCGGCGCAGCACGACCCCGATTGCCAAGATCTTCGGGCAGGTCCAGACCGGCCAGGGCCGGATGGTCTCGGTGCGAGTCGCCGTTCGCCACCCTCCACAGGGTCTCGCCGGTGTTCAGGTCGATGGCGACGATGCTTCCCCACGGCGGGTTGGTGGGCGGCAGCCCCTGAGGCCCTTCGAGGAAGCCGTTGCCCGCGATCATGAAATCGACGTCACCCCGCTGAGGGGGCCCGAGCGCGATCGACATCGGGGCGGTGACGGTCGGGATGTAGATGATGCCGGTCTCCGGATCGAGACCGGCGCCGTTCCAGTCACTGCCGCCGACCGGGCCCGGATTCTGAACCGCCCCGATCTTGCCGTCGGCGGCATGCGCGGGCACCAGGGGAGGCAGAAAGATCGGCCCAGCCCGGTGCTTCGCCAGGATCTCGCGAGCTTCGCGGTTGAGCTCGGGCGTCAGGCTGATGAGGTCGGCCTCCGTCAGCCCGTGCAGGTCGTAGGGCGCGGGCTTGGTCGGATACGGCTGAGTGGGTGATGCCCTCTCACCCGGAACGTCGGAGGCCGGCACCTCCACTTCGGGAATTGGCCAGATCGGCTCGCCGGTCTCGCGATCGAGCACATACAGAATCGCCTGCTTCGACGGCGCCGCGATCACCTTGCGCGCCCGACCGTCGACCACGACGTCCGCCAGCAGCGGAGCGCAGGGGAAGTCGTAGTCCCACAACCCGTGATGCACAGCTTGGAAGTGCCACTTGCGCTCGCCGGTCTCGAGGTCGAGGGCTACCAGTGACTCACCGAACAGCCCATCGCCGTGGCGATGGCCGCCGTACCAATCGTCGTTCGGCGTCGAGGTGGGTGCATAGACCAACCCGAGCTCGGCGTCGCAGCTGAACCAGGTCCAGACGTTGCCGTGGCCCGAGTACTCGGCAGATCCGTTCTCCCAGGTCTCGTAGCCGAACTGCCCGGGCCGGGGAATGATGTCGAAGAGCCACTTCATCTCTCCGGTTTCGACGTCGTACCCACGGATCGTGCCAGGCACACCCTTCTTGAGGTGGTAGGGGTCGGTCGTCGAGTTGCCAACGACCATCGTCTTGCCGCAGATCATGGGCGACGAGGTCCAGAAGAAGTTCCGTAGTGGCTCGCGGCCCTCGCCCAGAATCGTCAGGTCGACCCGGCCGTCGTCGCCGAAGGAGGTCTTCGGTCGGCCGTTCGACGAGTCGAGCGACACCAGATGACCGAACGACGTGAGCAGCAGGCGCTCCTCGTCACCGACCGAGTACGAGCTGAGCCCTCTCGAGATGCCGAAGCCGCGCCCGCCCTTGTCCCACCCGAACTCCTTGGGCTCGAACACCCACAGCGTTTCGCCGGTCCTGCCGTCGATCGCGGCCGCGCGGCCGGCGCCGCTCGACATGTAGAGCTTGCCGCCTATCGCGATCGGAGTGGTCTCGAAGACGTTGCCGAACGGGCCGCCGGCCCCTCCCCCACGCTCGATGTCGACGTTCTTCCAGCGCCAGACGATATCTAGCCGATCGACGTTGGTCCGATCGATCTGATCGAGCGGTGAGTACTTGGTGCTGCCGTGATCAGCCGCGTAGCTCCGCCAATCGCCAGCCGAGGTCTGTGCCATCGCCAACGCTGGCAGCAAGGCAACGAAAGCACCTGCTCTGAGAGATCTTCGCCATCTCATACCCACTGCTCCTTCGGTACCAGACTCGTGAGATCGGCGATCCGCACCGGCTGCCCGGATCGGGCACTACGCCGCGCCGCAAACCCGGTGAGAACCGCCATCGCTCCCTGACGCACGTCGGCGCGCTGCTTGAACGGGTCCGTCCCCTGCGAATCTCGGAAGATGTGATCCAGCATGAGCACGTCGCCACCACCATGTCCGCCGCTACGGTGCGGGATCCGGATCAGCTCCGTCTCCCCGAAATTATCAGTGACTCGCAGCTCGTCGTAGCTCTCGCGCGGCCAGGGCTGGCGCTCCTGAATCCAGGCTTCGAGCCGGCCCTCGGTGCCGTTAAAGGCGATGCGGTACCCCTCGTACGGCGAGTAGCTCGTGCACGAGTAGGTCACCTGGGCTCCGTTCACGTAGCGGATCTGGGCCGCCATCTTGTCGAAGATGTCGATCTCTTCGGAGTACACACAGCCATCGCGGATGTAGCCGTCGTGATGCTCGTTGGCGACGTAGAGATCCACCATGCGCTGCGACGAGGTGATGTCCCAGTGAAAATCACAACGCTCGGCGTGGGGGCAGCCACGGCACTTGTCGCTGCGGTACGGACCGTTGGCACCGTAGTGCTCGAGGCCCGCCTGGCCGTACACCACTTCCGGGTCCGACTCGATCCACCAGTTGAGCAGGTCGAAGTGGTGACTCGCCTTGTGAACGTAGAGCCCCCCCGAATAACGCTCCTTCCCATGCCAGCGGCGGAAGTAGGCGGCACCGTGGTGAATGTCGAGATACCAGTGAAAGTCGATCGAGGTCAGTCTCCCGATCCGCCTTTCCATCAGCAGCTCCTTGATCCGCCTGCGATGGGGCGAGTAGCGGTAGTTGTGGGTCACGGTGACCCGGCCGCCGGTACGATCGATGGCGTCGAGAATCGCCTGGCACTTCGCCGCGTCCGTCGTCAGTGGCTTTTCGGTGATCGCTTCCGATCCTGCTTCGAGAGCGGCGACTATCTGCTCGTGGTGAGTCGCATCGACGGTGGTGACGATCACTTTGTCGGGGCGTGCCTCGGCCAACATCTGGTCGAAGTTGCCGTAGGTTGGGCAGCCCGCACCGATGTAGCTCGACCCGTACTGGAGCCGACCAGGGTTGGTGTCGCAGAGACCGACGATCTCGACGGCGTCGCCGTAGTTCTCGACCAGATTGCGGCCCCACAGCGAAGTGCCGCGAACGCCCGTCCCCACCAGGGCGACGCGCGAGCGAGTCTGCGCCCGCGCACGACCACCAGCGAGCACGCCAACCACCGCAGTTCCGGCAGCCAGCGCCTCGCGCCGCGTCAGTCGGCCGTCTATCGTCACTGACGAGAGACCGGTCCTCAGGGATCGACGCGGGCCGTGGCCTTGCCGCGAACGACCTCGGTACCGTCCTGGTTGGTGGTCGAGACCGCGAGGTCGACCAGGTGCTCACCATCCTCCTCGCGAATCGCCTCGACCGTGGCCTTCGCGGTCAACGAGTCGCCTGGCCAGACCTGTGAGGTGAATCGCACGCCGTACTTGGCGAGGCGACCGTCGCCGACGTAGTTGGTGAGCATGCGCCCGGTCATGCCCATCGACAGCATGCCGTGCGCGAAGACCGACGGATAGCCGGCGATCTCCTGGGTGAACTTGTCGTCGGTGTGCACCGGGTTGTAGTCGCCCGAGGCGCCGGCGTACATGACGATCTGGGTGCGGGTGAGGTTTTCGACGACCTGCTCGGAATGCTCGTCGCCGACGCTAAGCTCGGATGCCTTGAGTGCCATGTTCCTATCCCCCTAGCTCTCGACGACCTTCGACGGCAACACGCCGACCGAACGGGCGGTAACGACGAGCTCGCCCGACTGGTCGCGATACTCGGTGATCGACTCAGTGAACTTCAGTGATCCACCGCGGCGACCCTGCTTCTCCCACGTCTTGCCAGGCTTCGACTCGCCGGTGAGGACGTCACCCGGGGAGAGCTGCCGGTGGTAAGTGTACTCCTGCTCTGCGTGCAGTCCGCCGGGACCACCGCCCTGTCGTTCAGGCGTGCCGGTGCCTTCTTTTCCGGAGCCGAACCAAGTCTGGTCGACTTGCGGGCGCAGGGGGTAGTCGGGATCAAATTGTGCCGAGGCCTGCACGAAGGTCGGCGGCGCGATGACCTTGCCCGGCTCGGTGGACTTCGCGTAGTTCGCGTCGCTGTAGATCGGGTTCCCGTCGTTAACGGCGCGGGCAAACATCAGGATGTGGCTCGCCTCGACGGGGAAACTCTTCACGGCCATGTGAATCTCTCCTCTGTGATGAAAACGAAGAACGTCGATTGTACCCACTCAGGGCCGGCCGCGTGACGGCTGCGAGCCCGGAATCTTAGGCGTCCTCCTCGATCACGCGATCGTAGAAGTCGATCGCCCCGCGCACGTACGCTCGCTTCTCCAGGTAGGTCCCCGGGTAGAAGCTGCGCTTGAAGCCATAGAGCACCGCCGACCGGAGCTGGCGCGGCGTCAGTTGGAAGGCGTCGTGGGCCTTGACGATCTCCTCGGTAACCGAGGTGCGTGACATCAGCCGGTTGTCGGTGCAAAGGGTGACTGAGAGCTTGTCCTTGACCATGCGGCCGAAGGGGTGATCTTCGACGCTGGCGAGCTGCGGCATGGTCTGCATATTCGAGGTGATGCAGACCTCGAGGGTTATGCGACGGTCCGAGGCGTACTGAGCAAGCTGGCCAACGTAGCGCTCGGGATCTTCTTGATCGGCGAGGTGGGTCGCGTAGAGGTGCGTACCGTGACCGACTCGGTCGGCGTGCAGGGAGGTGATCGCCTGGAAGATGCTCTCGGGGCCGTAGGCCTCGCCCGCGTGCACGGTCTTTTTCAGAAAGTGGCGGTGCGCGAAGTCGAAGGCTTCGACGTGATCGACCGCGGGATTACCCGCCTCGGCACCGGCAAGGTCGAAGCCGACGATCGGCAGGCCGAGCCGGTCGCGGGCTTCGACTACCGATCACGCGAGGGACAGCGAAGCCACACCGTGGACCTCGGTGTCGGGCCATTGGTCGAGCACCTTGAACAGGCTCTCGTAGTACGGAGTGAAGCCGGGGCGAAACATCCGCAACGCCGAAGTGATCAAGCCGTAGTTAAAGGCGGGCTCGCCGCTGAGCTTCACCGAGTCGCTTCCGGCGTGCTCGCGTTTCGCTCTCGCCAACCCGCGGTCCACGGCAGAGATGACCTGGCCGATGTCGAGGCCCTTGCGCACGTGCAGCTGGGGCGCAAATCGGACCTCGACGTAGCGCACGCCCTCGGCCAGATTGTCCTCGGCGAGCTCGTAGGCGACGCGCTCCAGGGCCTCCTCGTCGGTCATCACGGCGCAGGTGCACGCGAACCCGTGGAGATAATCGGGAAGATCCTCGTACTGCTCTTTGAAGACCAGCTCGCCAGGCCCTCCGGAGTCTGCGAGGGCAGCTCGACGCCGCGCTCGCGCGCCAGCTCGATCAGCGTCTCGATACGGAGCGATCCGTCCAGGTGGAGGTGAAGATCTGTCTTTGGAAGGCGGCGTATCAGCGTGTCGTCGAACGCCATGGCCCATTGTAGCGAGGGCGCTCGTCGAGGGTCGATACAATCTCGCCTCCCGCTACCCGCACCATGAAGTCCCTCGTCCTCACCCTGATCGGCCCCGACCGGCCGGGCCTCGTTGGCAAGCTCGCCGACGTGGTCGCCGCGCACGACGGCAACTGGGAGGAGAGCCGGATGGCAAGCCTGGGCGGCGAGTTCGCGGGGCTCCTGCGTGTCACGGTCACGGACGCCCGGGCGTCGGAGCTGGAGCGGGCACTGGCCGATCTCGGCGATGGCCTTCAGGTCGTCGTCAAGGGCGGCGCTGGGGCGCCGGAAGATGGCGCCAGCGACCAACTCGACACCACAGGCACCGTGCTCGAGTTGGAGCTGGTCGGCCAGGATCGGCCTGGCATCGTGCGGGAAATCTCCGCCGCGCTGGCCTCGAACGGCGTCAACGTGGAAGAGCTCGAGTCCGAGGTAACGAGTGCGCCGATGTCGGGAGAGGCGCTCTTCAAGGCTCGCGCCACCATCCGCCTGCCGGCCGGCACCTCCGAGAGCGACGTGCGAGCGAGCCTCGAAGAGATCGCTCTGGACCTCGTGGTCGACGTGCAGCTAGATTCGCTGCGCTAACGCGTCGCATACCTCGGCGTATGAGGCGAACCCGATCTGGGCCTCGATCTCGTCGCGCCACAGCTCCTCGAGCTCCGCTGACAGATCCGCCGATAGCTCCACTTTCGAAGCACCGACCTTCCCCTCGCGCACCTTGGCCGAGTCGCTGCCGGCTGGAAGGAGCGCGTTGCGCTCGGAGTGCTCACGCATCAGCAGATCGTCGAAACGGTCCTTGTGAGCCAGCATGAACTGCAGCGAGGCCTGCTCGACGACGACTCTCTCGAGGTCAGGGTCCAGGTCGAGCCCAAGGAAGGCTGCCACCCGCCGCACGGTGCCGGCAAGGTCGGCCTTCATTCCTTCGAAAGTGAGGAGCATCACGTCGGTCTCATCACGCCGCGCCCACCAGGTGCGCAGATGGTGCCAATAGTCCCGCTTCTTCCCACGCAGATAGAAGTGACCGCGCGCGAACTCTTCGCGCGTGAACGCCCCGTGAGCGAAGAACCACCCCTCCATGAAGTGGTACAGCGACACCAGGGCGTCCTTCGGATCTCGAAACGGCACGATGTAGCGGGCGCCCGCCGGCACGAGATCGCCCGGCAGGTGGCTCTTGAAGGCCCTCGGTTCGCTGACCTGCTCCGCCTCCAAATCGATGCCTAGGGTGTGTGCCGTCTCGATCCATGGAACCACGCGCGAGATGTCGTCGAAGTCCATGTCGCCGCGGGTGCGCAGCCCGTGAACGATCTGCTGCATCCAGGTCGTACCGCTCTTTGAGTAGGGCGAGATGACGACGTCGGTTGGCCGTGGCCGGAACGCCAGCCCCTTCGCGATCCCCTCCGGCGAGATCATGCGGGCCATGGTCGCCTCGTAGGCCTCCCATGTCACGGGCCGCTGCTTCGTCGCTTCACTCATGTCGCTCCGCTATTCTGTGCAGCGGCGTAACGGGCCGCGCCGATCGCTCCGGCGTTCTCACCTAGAGCCGCCGGGACGATCGGCACCCCATCGCCGCCAACCGGTCGCCACTCCACGTCTTGCATCTCCCGTCCGAGCGGCTCGAACAGAGCCTTCCCGGCCTTGGCGATGCCGCCACCGAGCACCACCATCTCCGGATCGGCGACGTTGATCAGCGACGCGATGCCGCAGGCCAACGCCCGCACCGACCGCCTCCATACGTGCCTGGCACCCTCGTCGCCTGTCTCGGCCGCAGCGACCAGGTCCGCGGTCGTCGAGAAGCGCCCGCCGCTGCGGGCCTCGATCGTGCAGTCACCCACCGCATCCTCGAGGCTGCCAGGAGCTCGGCAGATGTCCGGTTCGCCGTCGATATCGAGCGACAGGTGCCCGAGATGCCCGGCACGGCCCAACTGCCCCTGAAGCAACCGTCCGTCGACCATGACTGCCCCACCGATTCCGGTACCCAGGGTGAACAAGACCACGTTGCGGCACCCCACCGCCGCCCCCAACCAGGCCTCGGCGACGATCGCCGCGTGAGCGTCGTTGAGCACCCAAACCGGCGCATCGCGACCCAGCGCCGAGGTCCAGTCGAGGCCCTGTACCGCTTCCATCCGCCCCTGCATCCAGGCGATCGAGTGGCCATCACGCGCCGCAAGCCCCGGAGCAGAAAATCCGACGTTCGCGGCAGTCTTGCCGATCTCGGATTCAACGTCGGCCACCAGCCCGGCGACCGCATCAATCAGGCCATCGCGGTCCTGCGGCGTCGCCAGCGCCAGTTGAGCGCGAATCGCACCATCCCCACCGATCGCGACTGCCTTGATGTTGGTGCCGCCCGCGTCTACCCCGATCGACAGCTGCTCGGGCACCATCCCTACTCGGCCTCCTGCGGCTGCTCGAATATCGAGCGCTTCTCGAGCCAGCCGGCGTCGAAGGGTGTCCAGAAGTGCGAGGTCAGCCGCAGACTCTGGAACTTCCAGCCCTGCGCCGTGCGGACGTACTCCTCGTCGTAGCGAGCCGAGCCCCACAGCGCGGTGCCGTCCGGCGCATAGGTCGCCGCCTGGAAGAGGTACCAGGCCCCAGTCGCCCGATCGCCATCGACGTCGATCAGCGGGTCCATCACCATGTGGACCGCAAAAGGCATGACGGCCGGGGTGTTGTCGAAGAATCGCCGGATCTTCTCTCGCCCGACGGCCACTCCCAGATCCCCGCCATCCCACACCGCATCCTCGACGAACAGATCGACCAGCGTGTCGGTGTCGTAGCCATCGTCACAGGCATAGCAGTACCGCGCCTTGAGCCGGCGAATCGCCTCAATGTCCTCCAGTCGTCCGATCCGAGCCGCGAGATCCGCGTCGACCATGATTCTTCCTCCGGTCCGGAATCGTACAAGCTCCGTGCCGGCGGGCCGGGGTGTCGCGAAACAACGCAGCGTCTGGTCGCGTTCACCGATCGCGACCCAACCAACACCTTCGGCGCCGTTGACCGTGCTCCAGCATACGCAGGGATTCTTCGAGATGCTCGGCTGGCAGCCGGATCTCGGACGCCTGCCGACCGTGGACGAGCAGGCGTACGGCGGTCCGCCCGCGGTCGTCCTCTCGAACGCCGTATGGCGGACGCGCTTCGGCGAAGACCCGTCGCTGCTGGGGTCGAGCCTCACCCTGAGTGGCCAGAGCTACCAGGTAGTCGGCATCCTCGGCGCCGAGGATGCGTTGCTGACCAGCCAAAGTAGAATCGCAGCGTGGATCCCCTCGCAGGTGAGAGCTACCTCAGCCTGGTCACGTTCCGAAAGACTGGCCGAGAGGTGCCAACACCGGTCTGGTTCGCGGAGCGTGACGGGCACTACTACGTCTTTTCGGAGTCGAAGGCGGGCAAGGTGAAGCGACTGCGCAACTCCTCCCGAGCCCGGGTGGCCGCATGCGGCGCTCGAGGGGCCGTGCATGGCGAGTGGCACGACGCGAACGCCACCCTGATGGACGACGCCGCGGCCATCGAACAGGCCCACGGGACGATCCGTTCCAAGTACGGTCTGCAGATGCGCCTCCTCGACTTCTTCGCCAGCCTCACCGGGCGCAAGGCCAAACGGGCCTGGATCGAGATCACCCTCGATGGCGCTTGAGGCCGGTCACGAACTCGGTGCCTACGAGGTCGTAGGGGCTCTCGAGCCTCTGTCCCTTCCCTTGGCGACCGAGCGCTCCATCCGCTGGCGCGCCTCGACGCGGAGCTCCTCGACGACCATCTCGGTCTGAAAGCCGATGTCGTCGAAGTCAGCCCGCATGCTCCCCAGGAACTCCGGGACCCCGGCGAGTAGGCTCTCCATGTGATCGGTCAGGCGTACGCCGCAGGCCTCCGCGACAGCCGGGTCCGACGCCTCGAGGCCGGCAAGGTGGTCTTCGATGTAGATGCGATTGAAGCTGAGATGGCGAGCCTCGTCGCGCAGGATGCCCTCGCAGATCTCCGATAGCGCGGTGTCGACGTCGATCCGCAAGAACTCGGTCATCGCCTTCTTGGCCAGGACCTCGATGATCAGAAGCCCCGACAGAAAGACATTCAGCTCCGCCGAACGGTTTCGCGAGTGGAACATGTAGGCGGCCGGGAAGCGCCGCGGCGACAGCGGCTCGCGATCGAAACGCTTCAGCAGCCGATAGAAGAGCTCCGCGTGGCGCGCCTCGTCGACGATCCAGGTGGTCATGTAGTACTGGCTCTCAGCCTCCCCGGCCTCGTCGAGCATCGGCAGCAGCCTCGACGCGGAGTGGAAGGCGGACTGCTCGCTCATCAAGATCGGTGTCAACAGGCGCGCCATCCGATCTTTCGAGACGCTCGAGGTCAGCACCTGCGGAGCGTCCCAGGAGATGGCGCGGGCGGACCATTGGGCCTCCTGCGCCTGGTGGAACAGGCGCAGGATGCGCTCTTTCTCGAGGATCGGAACGACGCGCGGGATCTTCATTTTCGCGGCTCGGGGGGGAGGCGGCGCGCAGCATACTGCAAAGGTCGCTTCGCACCACCGCCCCTTCAGGTTGGAAGGGCTCAGCGCTGCTACACTCCCCGCCCTAGTCACCTTCTGACCAAGTCCCAACCCGGCACAATACGACGTCGCTGGCGCGCGTCCAATCCTAAAGTTCGAGGAGACATGAGCGATCCTGCGCAGAAAGCCCTCGAGACCATCTCGCGGATCAGTGAGCGGCCGGTCGACGAGCTCGAGCCCGGCATGGATCTGATGGTCGATCTGGGCATCGACTCGCCGAAGGCACTGGAGCTTCTGATCGAGATCGAGGAGTCGACCGGGGTCGTGATCAGCGACGAGGACGCGGCCGACCTCGACACCGTCGGCGACATCGTGGCCTACGTTGAAGGTGCGGCGGTCTCCTCCCCGAAATGACCTCTCGAAGCCTCGCTCACCGACTGCAGTACTGCGGCTACTGGCTATTGAGTCGCGGCATTCACCTGTTGCCTCGCCGCGCGGTGTCGAGCTTCGGGAGGTGGTTCGGTCGGGTCGCATACCGACTGCTGGCCAGCCGGCGTCGCCTGACTCAGAAGAACCTCGCCGGTTCGTTTCCGGCCAAGAGCGCCGAGGATTGCGACGCGCTCGGCCGTCGCTGCTTCGCACACTTCGGCTCTGCCTTTCTCGAAGCTCTCGCGGTTTCAGGGTACGAAGGCAAAGCGTTGGACGATATCTTCGAGTTCGAGGGTCTGCATCATCTCCACAGTGCGCTTCAACGAGGAAACGGGACCTTCCTACTCACCGCACACTTCGGCTCCTGGGACCTCATCACCTACGCGGCCCCCAAGCAAGTCGGCGAAATGCACATCCTGTATCGGCCCCAAAACAATCGACTCGTGGCCGACGACATCGCACAGCTGCGACGCCGAACGGGAGTCGAACAGGTGCCCCGACGCCGTAGCGCGCACAAGATGCTCAACATCCTGCGCGCCGATGGAGTGATCGCGATGGCGATCGACCAGCGGGTGCGCCCGACCGAGGGTGTGCTGATCCCGTTCCTTGGCCGACTCGCCTGGACCACGTCGGTCCCTGCGCAGCTGTCGATCGCGACCGGTGCGCCGGCGGTGCCGATCTTCTGCGTACCCCGCGGGGACGGCCGCTACACGGTGACCTTCCACGAGCCGATCGTTCCGCAAGACAAGGGAGAGGCCGAGATCGTGCGCCTGACGCGCCGCTACATGAAGGTGATCGAGGACCGGGTCGCCGAGGCGCCGGAGCTTTGGTTCTGGCCCCACACCCGATGGAAACGAAGCGCGAGACAGAGCTGGCCCGAATCCATAGAAAGGCTTCGCAAGACGTCGCGGCTACCGCCCAGCACGGATCTCGCGACGCTACTCACCGGGCCCGCCGGCGAGGAGGCCGGTACTTTGGGCGAGCTCATCGGCGACGAGAGGTTCATCGAGCACTGTCGCCATCTCGTTCTCACCGGCGGCCCTCGGCCACAGCGGACCGAGCTCGCGGCGGCCTTCGGCAGGGCGATGGTCGAGTCCGGCCACAGCGTCACCTACGCCCGCCTCGACGACCTGCTGAAAGAGCTCGCCGAAGAACGGGATAGGGATGCTCTGCACACCCGTCTCCGACGCGACGACTCCAAGTCGCTCGTCATCATCGACGGCGCCGAACTGCACGAGCTCGAGCCCGGCGCTGCCGAGCTGCTCGGCACCTACCTCGAGCATCGCCGGCCGCGCGGCTCGCTGCTCCTGGCAGCCGACATCGACGCCTGGAGACTGGCCGCTGCTCCGGGACTCGGAGCGGGCGAGATTCGCACCTTCCTGGGCGAGGCGACGGCGCTGAACCTACCGCCTCGAGCCGCTGTGCAGGGATCGGTCGCCGCTACGGAACGTCCACCCGCCGCTCTCGAAGCCGAATCAGACACTCCTGCGTCGTAGACGCCACCAGCCGGCCTTCGCGGTCGAAGAAGTGGCCGCGCACGAACCCTCGCGAGCCTGCCGCGGACGGGCTCTCCTTCGAGAACAGCAGCCACTCGTCGGCGCGGAAGGGGCGGTGGAACCACATCGCGTGGTCGAGCGTCGCGCCCTGGATCGTGTACGAGGCAAGCTCCGGCCCGTGCGGCAGCATCGAGGTCGACATGAAGTCCATGTCGGACATGTAAGCCAGAAACGAGCCGTGAACGACCGGATCTTCGGGCAAGGCACCGCGCGTCCTCATCCAGGTGTGCTTGCGAGGCTCGTGCGCCTCACGCCGCTGGCGCGGCACCATGTGCAGACCCTCGACCTGGCGGCTCTCGATCGCCTCGTAGCGAAACGAGTAGCGCTCCACGCCCGGGTCGACCTTGGCGCGCTCGCGGTAAAAGCCGCGATCTGACTGCAGCTCCTCCGGCGGCGGCACGTCGGGCATCTCCCCCTGATGCTCGAGCCCCTTCTCGGCGCGCTGGAACGACGACGACATGTTGAAGATCGCCTGGCCGTGCTGGATACCGACCACACGCCGGGTCGTGAAGCTCGATCCGTCGCGAATACGATCGACGTCGAAGAGGATCGGAGTCGACGCGTCGCCGCGGCGGAGGAAGTAGCCGTGGATCGAGTGCAGGTGCCGGTCCTCGACTGTGCGCGACGCAGCGACGATCGCCTGGCCGAGTACCTGCCCGCCGAAGACGTGCTGGCTCGGCCCGTTCTGGGCGCGAAACAGGTTGACCTCGATGCGCTCCATCTCAAGCAGCTCGAGCAACGCCTGCAGCGCCGGATTCGAATTGGGCGCAACGGCGGTCATTGGCCCGCGCTCACGGGAACACCGTGACCTTGATCGTCTCGCGACTCTTGTCGTCGGAAAGCGCGAAGGCGTCCGCCACCTCGTCGAGCGACCGGCGGTGAGTGAGGATCCTGGCGAAGAGCTCCGAGTGCTTCGAGATCATCCCGATCGCCTCGGCGAAGTCCGAGCCGCCGTCTGCTCGGCGTACGTAGCACAGCGACCAGATCAGGCTGACCTCCTTGCGCAGCAGGACCAGCGGTTCCACGGTCATGGGCTCGAAGAAGACCCCGAGTACGACCACCCTGCCGCCGGGTGCCGCTGCCGCATAGCCGGCCTGGACCGTCGGCGCGCCGCCACCCACGGTCTCGACGACGAGAGTCGGCGGAGACTCTCGAAGAGAATCTGCCATGTGCTGCGAGGTCACCGTCTCGGGGTCGAGAACCTCATCGGTGCCGAGCGCGACAGCCGCTTCGGCCTGGTGCGGATAGCGCGCGGTGATTGAGATCTTTCCAGCGCCGCGCAGGCGCGCCACCGCAACCGTGAGAAGCCCGATCGTGCCACCGCCCAAGACCAGCACGTGCTCTCCCGGCTCCATGCGCCCACGGTCGATGCCGCGCACGCACACCGCCACCGGCTCGGCCAAGGCGGCGATCGCCGGCTCGAGATCGTCGGGCACGTGGAACAGCCTGCGATCCGGTGCCACCACGTAGTCGGCGAAGCCGCCGGGCTGCTGCATGCCGATGAGGCCGAATTGAGCGCAGCCGGTGCTGCGGCCAGAGAGACACGGCGCGCACTCGCCACACGACAGCAGCGGCTCGACGGTGACCCGATCGCCGACCCGGAACGTCGCACTCGAGCCCGCATCGTCGACGGTACCGACAAACTCGTGGCCGAGGGTCATCCCGAGCATCTCCTGCCGAGAGTCGCTTCGGTAGACATGCAGGTCCGAGCCGCACACACCGCAGGCCTCGACCTTCACTCGGACCTCGTCAGGCCCCGGGACCGGAACGGGCACCTCCTCCAGTCGCATGGTGTCGCGGCCTCTGTAGATGCCGGCGCGCATCGCGATCAGCTACAGGTCGAGTTGGCGCGCAGGTACGCGACGATGCGCCAGAGATCCTCGTCGGGCAGCTTGCCGCCGAAGGCCTGCATCTGCGTGTTCGGCAACCCGCCCGTGATGACCGTGAAGACCTCCTGGTCGGATCCACCGTGCATGGATTCGCAGTCGAACAGATCCGGAGCTTCGCGGCCGGCCCCCTCGGTGGTGTGGCAATAGCCCGTGCACACGGCGCGAAAAAGCTGGCTGGCCCGCTTCAGGGCGGCTTCATCTGCAAGGTAGGCCGACGCTGGCGTCGTTTCGGCTGGCGCGGGAGCCTCGGCCGCAACTACCGGCTCGCGCTCGGTCGCAGCGGTGGGCGCCTCGGCAACAGGCCCGCCACTGGAGGCGCAACCAGCAACGGCGATCACGCTGGCGACAGCCAGGCAAGGAACGGTGCTCGGCCAGCTCATCTCTGGACTCCTCAAGATCTCGGTAGTTGGGAGGCGCTCAGCCCCCGGAACGCAGCCGCCGGATGGCAGCCGGGTCCGAGGTGGTGGCGAAGGGTGGATGATACGGAATCCCGTACTTGTGAGCGAGCGCCTCGAGACGTCCGGATTCGGCGAGCCCATCGAGGGTCAGGTTGATCCAAGCGCCGAGCGGCACGTCTGCGCGGATCACGACATGCTCGTTCCAGCGCAGCGCCTGCGGAGGCTCGAAGCCGGGCGCCGGCTTGCGACCGAGGGGAGCCAGAGCCGGTCCCCAAGCCAGCGCGGCGTCGGCTTCGCCGCTTTCCACGAGAGCCAGCATCTCCTCGACGGTCGGACGCACCATCCAGTCGACCCCGAGGGCGCCCAGGGCAGCGTGCGCGAGGCTCTGTAGGCGCACCGCGACCTTCTTGCCACGAAGTTCATCGAGCGTGCCGACAGACGCAGCGCCGATCAGCTCGAAGCCAGCACCGTAGTAAGGCTTCGAGAGATAAAGCTCGTCGCGGTACCGGCCAAGCGCGGCTTCGCCAGGAACCGACGCCAGCGCGACACACTCGCCGCTCGCGACCTTGTCGAGGGGCAGGTCGGAGGACTCGATCTCAGAGAACCCGTCCTGCGACGGGATCCACACCGGCTCAAGCACGTCGTCGAGAATGACGGCAAGCTCGCTCATAATCTCGAAGTCGAAGCCCGATTCGGTCGCACGGTGTGCGCGCGGCAGATCGTCCTCGAGGAAACACACCTTGAGCGCCCCCGCTGGCGCGGCGCAGGCGAAGACGAGCACGACCAGAAACGTTCTGACCATGCGCATCTACGGCAGCTCGAAGACCATCAGAACGCCGCCGTTGGGATTGATCGCCGGACGCCCGACCACCGCCTCCACAACTCCGCCGCCGCCGATGCCCACCGCCAGAAAGGTGCGCCCGTCAGCCTGGTAGGCGACCGGGTGACTGCGGATCGTGGAGCCCGCGTTGAAGCGCCACACTTCTTCGCCGCTCTCGGCGTTGAAGGCCAGGATGTGCCCCTCCATGTTGCCGGTGACGACCACGCCACCGGCGGTAGAGAGGACTCCGGCCATCATCGGGTACGGATCCTCGTAGCGCCACTTCGTCTCACCGGTGGAAACATCGATAGCGCTAAGGTGGCCGTAGCTCTTACCGGCCATGGTGTCGACCGCCACCGGCTCGCCGCCCATGAACGGAATGCCCTCGACGAAGACCACGATGCCCTTGCGGAACATCATGCAGCTCTCGATGACCGGCACGTATGCGAGGCCGGTCTCGGGGCTGTAGGCACCGGCGTAGGAGCCCTGGTTGCCGCCGGCCAGCCCGGGGCAAACACGCTGGGTCGGCTCGTCCTGCGGCATCATCTTCGGATCCACGATCGGGCGGCCGTTTTCGTCGAGCGTCGCCCAGTTGAGCTGGTCAACGAACTGCTTGGCGAACAGGAAGTCGCCGTTGCGTCGATCGATCGCGTAGAAGTAGCCGTTGCGGTTCGCCTGCACGACCGCGGGGACCGTCGCGCCGTCGTGCTCGATGTCGACCACCCAGATCTCGCTGTTGCCGTCGTAGTCCCAGACGTCGTGAGGCGTCGCCTGGAAGTGCCACTTGCGATCGCCGGTACGCGGATCGACGGCCAGGATCGCATCGGAGTACAGGTTGTCGCCGGCACGTAGATCGCCGTTCCAGTCCGGGCTCGGATTGCCGGCGGCCCAGAACAGGGTGTCCGTGTCGGGATCGTACGAGCCGCTGACCCAGGTGGCACCGCCGCCGCTCTTGTAGGAGTCTCCGGCCCAGGTCTCGATGCCAGGCTCGCCGTCGGTCGGAATCGTGTAGTGGCGCCAGCGGCGCTCGCCGGTCTCGATGTCGTAGCCATCGAAGAAGCCGCGAACGCCGTACTCGCCGCCACCGACACCGATGACCGCGACGTCGCCGACCACGAGAGGAGCCGAAGTGGAGCTCAGGCCCTTGGCGTAGGGCGCGATCTCCACGTCCCACAGGATCTCGCCGCTCTTGCGATCGAAGGCGATCAGGCGCGCATCGAGTGTCGCCATGAGCACTGCATTCCCGGAGATGGCCGCGCCGCGATTGATCGGCCCGCAGCAGATACGCAGATCCACCGGGTACTTATGATCGTAGCGCCAGAGGATCTTCCCCGACGCGGCGTCGAGTGCGAACAGCCGGTTGTACGACGAGGTCACGTACATGACGCCGTCGTAGACCACTGGCGAGGCCTCGAATTGCACCGAGATGCCCGTCGGTAGCATCCAGGCTGGGCGCAGGTCGCCGATGCTCGAGGGCGTCAGCGACGTGATCGGGCTGTGGCGCCACTGTTGGTAGTTGCCACCGTAGTGCAGCCAGTTGGCGGCCGTTGGCGACTCTTCGAGCGCCGATGCGGTCACCGGCCCGCCGCCGTCACCGACCGGTTGATCGTTGGTCCAGTGACTGCCCTGCACGCCGGGATTGCCCTCCTGGGCCACGACGGGCAATGCCGCGAGGAGGCCCGTCAGGGCGGCCAAGAGGAGGTACTTTCGTGGCGGAATACGCTCGTTCATGACCGCATAGCATAGCGCGGCACCGGTGCTCTCCTAACCCCGCACCGTGTTAGACTTTTTGGCGGCCGAGGTCCTTGCGACCAGACAAAAATCCGGAGGTGACGATGAACCGGCTGCACCTGCTGGCCGTGATCGGGGCGCTAGCCGTCATTGCGTGTGGCGGACCCGGCGAGCCACGAGACGCGGCGCCGACACCGCCACCGGCGACCCTCGGCAACCCGGCCGCCGAGGGCTTCAACGAGGCCGGCTCCGACGCCGTCGCGATGGAAATGGCCGATCGCGTAATGGAGTCGATGGGCGGTCGCGCCGCTTGGGACAGCACCCGCTACCTCGCGTGGCGCTTCTTCTACCCGCCACCTGACGGACGCACCCATATCTGGGACAAGGAGACCGGCCAGGTGCGCTACGAGCACGGGGACCAGCTGACCCTGGTCAACATTCACACCCGGGAAGGATCTAGCTGGGTCGCCGGCGAGCCGATCGAGGATCCCGAGAAGCTCGCCAAAGCTCTGCAACAGGGCTACGAGGCGTGGGTCAACGACTCCTACTGGCTGCTCATGCCCTACAAACTCAAGGACAGTGGGGTCACCCTCACCTATATAAGTGAAGGTGAGACCGAAGACGGACAGGCGGCGGATATCGTCCAGATGACATTCGCGGACGTCGGGGTCACGCCGCAGAACAAATACCACGTGTGGATCTCGAAGGACCGATCGATGGTCGAGCAGTGGGCCTACTACCCGAACGCCACCGACGAGGAGCCCCAGTTCGTGACCCCCTGGACCGACTGGAGTCGCCATGGCGAGATCCAGCTGTCGGGCAACCGCGGCCAGTTCGCGCTTACCGAGATCGCGGTTCTCACCTCGATCCCGGAGTCTGCCTTCCACGCGCCCGAGCCCGTCGACTGGTCGGCGGTGACGATCATTCAATGACCAGGTTGCGCAACGCAGCGCTTCTGCTCGGCGCGAGCCTACTCGTCATCGGCGCCGTAGCGGACGACGCGATCGACGAAGAAGTTGGCGCGCCGGGTCCGATTCTCACGGTCGCGATCGACTCGATCATCCACCCGGTGGCGGCCGAGGTGATCGCCGGGGCGCTGGTCGAGGCCGACGTCATAGACGCGCAGGCACTGATCATCGAGCTGTCGACGCCGGGAGGGCTGATGACGTCGACGCGGGAGATCTCGACGGCGATGCTCGAGGCATCGATGCCGGTCGTGGTCTACGTCTCGCCACAGGGATCGCAGGCGGCCTCGGCGGGATTCTTCCTGCTCATGAGCGCCGACATCGCGGCGATGGCTCCGGGCACCAACACCGGCGCCGCTCACCCGGTCGGTGGCCAGGGCGAAGATATAGAAGGTGTCATGGCCGAGAAGGTCGAGCAGGACGCGGCCGCCAACATTCGCTCTCTCGCCGGTCAACACGGTCGCGACGAGGAGCTGGCAGAGGCGGCGGTGATCGAGAGTCGATCCTTCACCGCCAAAGAGGCGCTCGAGGCGAACCTCATCGATCTGATCGCCGACGACATCGACGACCTGGTCGCAGCGCTGGACGGTCGAGCTGTGACCAAGGGCGACGACGAGGTCATCCTCCGTACCGCACAAGCACGGATGGTCGCGGTCGAGATGACACTCTTTCAGCGTCTGCGATCGTCGATCGCGCACCCCAACATCGCCTACCTGCTGATGACCTTCGGTGGGCTCGGGCTCTACTTCGAGCTCTCCAACCCGGGCGCGATCTTCCCCGGCGTCATCGGTGCCATCTGCCTGATTCTGGCCTTCTACGCGCTGTCGGTTCTGCCGGTGAACTACGCCGGCATCGCGCTGATGATCCTCGCTGCGATCCTGTTCCTGCTCGAGATCAAAGTCCCCAGCTTCGGCCTGCTCACGGCCGGTGGTGTGGCCTGCCTGGTGCTCGGGTCCGTCCTGCTCTTCGACAGCCCCGACCCGGCGGTGCGGGTCAGCCTGCAGCTCATCTTCGGGGTCGCTCTGTTCACGACAGCAGTGGTCGTCACGCTCTTGACCCTCATCCTGCGCGTGCACCGCAGCCACGTAGCGACCGGGCAGGAAGGGCTGCTTCACGAGCACGGCGTGGCTCGCACCCAGATCGACCCGGGCGGCAAGGTGTCCGTGCACGGCGAGATCTGGAACGCGATCTCCGAATCGCCGATCGCCGTGGGCGAGGAGATCGAGATCTTGGAGGTCGACGGAATGACCCTCAAGGTCCAACTATCTGGCACGGCTTAGCGAACTAGGAGAGCTTGATGATTCAGATTCTGGTCGTTCTCGCAGCGCTCGCCGCGATCGTCTTCTTCCGCTGGATCAACGTGCTGAACGAGTACGAGCGCGCCGTCGTCTTCCGGCTTGGGCGCATGCTCGACGCGCCAAAGGGGCCGGGGCTGGTACTCATTCTGTGGCCGATCGACCGCATGGTGCGAATATCACTACGTACTGTCGTTCATGACGTGCCCCCGCAGGACGTCATCACCAAGGACAACGTATCGGTCAAGGTCAACGCAGTCGTCTACTTCCGGGTTCTCGAGCCGAATAAGGCCGTGGTCGAAGTCGAGAACTTCAACTACGCCACCAGTCAGCTCGCCCAGACCACGCTGCGCTCGGTGCTCGGCCAGGCCGAGCTCGACGAACTCCTTACTGAGCGCGATCAGCTCAACGAAGAACTGCAGGCGATCATCGACAAGCAGACCGATCCCTGGGGTATCAAGGTGTCTTCGGTCGAGGTCAAGCACGTCGACCTGCCGCAGGAAATGCAGCGGGCCATGGCGAAACAGGCGGAGGCCGAGCGTGAGAAGCGAGCCAAGGTCATCCATGCCGAAGGTGAGCAGCAGGCGGCCGTCACCCTCGCCACGGCTGCCGACACCATGGCTACGAACCCGGTGACGTTGCAGCTGCGCTACTTACAGACGCTCACCGACATCGCCACCGAGCGCAACTCGACCATTCTCTTTCCGCTACCGATGGACATCGTGAAGCCGTTTCTCGATTTCGTTCGCGACAAGACGGGCGGCCAAGGAGGAGACTCTCAGTGAGCGAAGACACCCACTATCAGGTCGCCATGACCAACGGCCAGGTACTGACCGCCTTCGCGGTCCTGCTCGCAGCGCTGATCGCCGTGTTCTTCGCCGGCGTCTGGCTCGGCCAGGGCTCGGGAGAGGAGACTCCCGCCTACGCCTACGCCGACGCCGCGGCGCCGGATCTACCCAAGGTCAACGGCGAGTACAGCTTCTTCTCCGCCGAAGAAGCTGACGAGCCGTCCCACCCAAAGCCAGAAACGCCCGTCGCCGCGGCTCAGCCGCCACCCTCCCGGCCCCGCGAACCCACTCAAGACCGCACACGCCAGCCAAAGCGTGCCGAGAAGCGACGCTCGACCGAGGCCGTGACCGTGGCCGAGCCGACACCGCCACCGGAGGCGATGGAGCCCAAGCAAGTATCCACTACACCGCCTCCGGCTGCGCCCCACGCGAAAGCCGAGCCAGTCGCCGAAGCGCCCGCCGTCACCGCTGGCTTCACCATTCAGGTCTTTGCCAGCGCCGATAAAGCCAAGGCGGAGAGACTGGTCAATCGGCTCGTCGACGCCGACTTCATGGCCTTCCTCGCGCCCTCCGAGAACTCAGAGCAAGCCATGTACCGGGTGAGGGTCGGGCCGCTGCCCAACCGTCAGCTCGCCGAGACACAGGCGGCAGAGCTCGAGCATCGATGGGGCCTGGAAAGCTGGATCTCGCCGAGTGCACCCTGACGGAGGCGCCGCCCGCCGCGGCGCCTTCCCCACAGACAGCCTGTGGATCTCACCGTTTCTCGCGATTGCGGGGGCGCTGCCGTGGGCGTTCAGTTTCGCTGAGCAGGCGCTCGTAGCTCTACCCTGGCTTGCGCTAGCGCCCCTCGTGCTCTTGGCCGAGCGGCGGCGGCCATGGCTCTGGGGCTGGATACACGGCTTCGTCTTCTGGCTCGTTTCGATCCCGTGGATCGCGCCGACGATCGGAAACTACGGCGAACTGGGCCCCTGGGTGGGCGGGCTGCTGTTCGGCGTCCTTGCCGTCTACCTGGGACTGTTTCATGCGGTTTTCTGCTGGCTGGCCGCGATCGCATGGAGGCGCCAGGGAACCTGGATCGTCCTCTTCTCGCTACCGGCCCTCTGGGTCATCGTCGAAGCGTTCCGGACGGTGTTGGTGAGCGGATTCCCCTGGAATCTGGCCGCATACGCCTGGATCGAGGTGCCAGGAGCGCTCGAGCTGAGCGCCTGGATCGGACCGTACGGGGTGGGGTACCTCGTCGTGCTAGCCAACACCGGTCTGGCGCTGACGCTGTCGCGTCTGCGCTGGCAACAGGCGGTCGTAGGCCTCGCAGTCCCTATCGCGGCCCTCGCTCTGGCAGCCCGCCCGGCGACGTCTGTCGACGCCGGCCCGACGCGCCGCATCCATCTAGTACAACCGAATACACCGATCCTCCGCTGGGACGACACAGAGAGGATCGAGCACCACTACTCACGCCTGCTCGAGCTCACACCCGAAGATTGCGCTGGCGATCTCGTGATCTGGCCCGAGAGCGCCGCTTTTCCCTTCTCAATCCAGCGCGACCCGCGCCTGAACGTCGACACGCGCTTGGTCACGCGACCCGGCTGCCACCTACTTCTGAGCTCGCCCCGGTGGGAGGACGACCGCGTCTACAACTCCGCGTTCCTGATCGACGAAGTCGGACGTCGCGACTCGTACGACAAACGCCACTTGGTGCCCTACGGTGAGTACGCGCCGCTCGCCGAGGTCATGCCCTTTATCGGCACGTTGGCCCGAAACGCCGGCGACTTCAGCGCCTCGAAGGAGCTCAGCCTCCTGCCCTGGCAGGGCGAGCGGCTGGGTCTCTCGATCTGCTACGAGGTGATCTTCGCCGACGAGGTGGCGGCCGTGGCGCGCGAGGGCGCGACAGTGTTGGTCAGCATGACCAACGACGCCTGGTACGGCGACAGCTGGGCGCCGTGGCAGCACCTGCGCGCCGCCCGCTTTCGCGCCGCCGAGAACCGTAAGCCCATGGTCCGCGCGGCCCTGACCGGGATCAGCGCGGTCATTGGTCCGGACGGTTCTCTCGAGCAGTGGCTCGGCGTCGGCGATGAGGGCGTGCTGGTCGCCGAGGTCCATCCGTCCACCTCGACGACGCCCTTCGCGCGGCGCCCGTGGCTCGCCAGAGGGGTCTGCGTGCTGCTAGGGGCCTTTGCTATATTCCGGCGGCCCCCCCTACGGCGGGGCCGTTAACGATGAGCTCCGACCTCGAAAAGCTCGCCAGCCGCCTGGAAGAGCTCCGGGGGTTTCTTTGAGGGCTCCGAAGTAGAGCAGGAGCTCGCCGAGCTCGACAAGGCCATGGAGGACCCCGCGTTCTGGGAGAACCCGGACGACAACAAGACGGTCCTACAGAAGCGCGCCTCGGCCGAGAAGAAGATGAAGGTCGTGCTACGGATGCGCGAAGACGCCGACGAGCTCGCGACCTGGCGCGAGCTCCTGGCCGAAGACAGCTCGGTCGCTGACGACGTGGCGGCCTTCGCAGCGCGACTCGACGGCGACCTCGGCGCGCTCGAGCTGCAGTTGAAGCTCGGCGGCCCGGACGACGAGCGGCCCGCCATCGTCGCCATCCATCCGGGCGCCGGCGGTACCGAGTCGCAGGACTGGGCCGAGATGTTGATGCGCATGTACATCCGGTGGGCGGAGCGGCAGGGCTTCGAGGTCGAGATCCTCGACCGCCTCGAGGGCGACGAGGCGGGCATCAAAAGCGTCACCATGGCACTGCGCGGCGCCTACGCCTTCGGCTACCTGCGCAGCGAGATCGGTGTTCACCGCCTGGTACGGATCAGCCCATTCGACGCGGCGAGCCGGCGCCACACTTCGTTCGCCTCGATCTACGTCTATCCTGAGGTCGACGACGACGTTGCCATCGACATCGTCGACAAGGACCTGCGCATCGACACCTACCGCTCGTCGGGCGCGGGCGGACAGCACGTCAACGTCACCGATTCCGCGGTGCGCATCACCCACCTGCCGACCAACACCGTCGTCACCTGCCAAAACGAGCGCTCGCAATTCAAGAATCGCGCCACCGCGATGAAGATTCTGCGCGCCCGTCTCTACGACCTCGAGATGAAGAAGCGCGCCGAGGAGCAGGCGGCCCGTGAGGGCGAGAAGCAGGAGATCGCCTGGGGCAGCCAGATCCGCAGCTATGTGCTGCACCCCTATCGCATGGTCAAGGACCACCGCACCTCCACCGAGGTCGGCGACGCCGGTCGCGTGCTTGACGGCGACCTGAAGCCGTTCATCGAAGCGTGGCTCAATGATCGGATGGGCAAGCGCCAATGACGACCCGCTCGGTCCGCCGCGATCTAGCGTTGGACTTCGTCTCCCCGCTGCCCCCGGTTCGGTCGGGGATCTCGGACTACAGCGCCGACCTGATCCCGGCACTCGGTGCCCTCTGCGACCTGCGCGTGGTCCGGGTGGACGGCCAGGAGGTCGCCGACGAGCTCGTCGAAAGGTGGCAGCCGGTGTCGATGGCCGAAATCGGTGCCGACGGCCGTGTGCCCTTCTACCAGATGGGCAACAACGTCTATCACCTGGAGATCCTCGACCGTGCCCACGCTCGGCCGGGCCTGCTGACCCTCCACGATCTCTTCCTCCACCACCTCCTGCACGAGCGCACCCTGGCGAGAGGCGAGATCGAGCCCTATCGCGAGACCCTGGTTCACGACCACGGCTGGATCGGTGCGGCGGTCGCCGAGCCCCCACGCTGGAACGCCTACGGGGCGGCCCCTCTCTTCTCGCTGCCGTGTCATCGTCGATTGATTCAGCTGCAGCGCGGAGTGCTAGTCCACAGCCAGTGGGCCGCTGACCGCATCGCGGAAGACATCGAGGACGCACAGGTGCGGGTCATTCCCATGCCGATGCCCCTGCGAGAGCGGGCCGATCGGAGCCAGGGGGCGGAGCTGCGTCGCAGGTTCGGCATTCCCGAGGACGCGCCAGTGCTCGGCTCGTTCGGCTTTCAGACACCCATCAAGCGCACGGACGTGGTCATCGAAGCCCTCGCTCGGCCCGAGCTGACGGACGTGCATCTCCTGATCGTCGGCGTGGTGACACCGAGCTTCGACCTTGCAGCCAAAGCCGCCGAAGCCGGCGCTTCAGAGCGCGTTCACCTGTGCGGCTACCTCAGCCGCGACGAGCTCGGCCAGGCCATGGCCACGGCAGATCTGTGTGTCAACCTGCGCTATCCGACCGCCGGGGAGACCTCGGCGTCCCTGCTTCGCCTGCTCGCCATGGGCCGGCCGAGCCTGGTCTCCGACTACGCACAGTTCGCAGAGCTCCCCGATGCCTGCGCGCTCAAAGTCGTGGTCGGCGATGACGAGGTCGAGGCCCTGGCGACAAAGGTCCGGGACCTGCTCGAGACTCCGGGCCGTCTGGAGCAGATGGGAGATGACGCGCGAGCTTTCGTCGCCCGCGAACACGACCCAGACCTCGTCGCCCGCCGCATCGTCGATGCCTGCGTCGAGTTCACCGAACACGCGCCTGGTACCCCCACCGCAGCGACCGTTCCTGCGCCGACAAGCCTCACCTCGAGGGACACGACCGGCACGATGGAAGTACAGGGCTTCGAGACATGGCCCGCCGGCGAGGCTCGTGACCTCGAAGTCCGGCTGAAGAATACCGGTGCCTGCCGCTGGCTCGGTGCCCGCCGCGGCGCAGGGGGCGTGTCACTATGGGTTCAAGTGTGGGACGAGCTAACCGGCATCGATATCAACGCGGCCACCGCGTGGCCGGAGCTCCCGCTCGATCTGAATCCCGGCTCCAAGTACCTGTTTCGCGTGCCGTTGCGCAGGCCTCTGGGTCCGGCACGGCTCAGGATCCTGCCGATGGTGACCGGGGCGCCGAAATTCGAGCCGCTCGCCGTGGCACCGTTCGAATCGTCGATATGAGTCGCTGGGAGCCGACCCGCAACCACCGTTAGACTCGAGCCATGGACCCGACGACCAGCTGGATTCTCCACGTACAGGAGCGCCTGGCGACTCCGCCACCACGCCCGCTCCAGACCGATGCCGAACGCCACGCCGCGCTGGTGGCGCTCTATGTCGACGCCGGGCAGTTATGGGTGCTGCTGTCACGCGCCAGCGGGGCCGGCAGCGGCGGAGCGGTCTTTCCCTCGGCCGAAGTGAGCTCCAGCGAAGAGGCGTGGCAGGCCGCACGTCGCGCCGCGTCGACGCTCGAGGTCGACTCTGAACGGCTCATGCCGCTGGGAGAGCTCGACCACGTCGCAGCTCCCACAGGCGAAACCGTGGTGCCCTGCGTGGCGGTCGTTCCACCTCCGCAGACGGACACGCAGGACCACGCGGGTCGCGACCAGACGCCCCTACCCCTGGTCGCTGCACGCTCCCCGTCGCTGGTTGAAGAGCGCACCGTCCAGGTGGGCGAGGAGAATGTCTGGGTTCGCATCGCACACATCGGCCCAGTCACCATCGCCGGCGCCGGAGTCGAGATCCTGGAGAACCTCCTCGAGCGCGTCAGCTCGACGAATGCGGGATAATCGGGAGCCCCGGAACTTGCAGCAGGACGATGATGACAAGCAACTCTCAACTACGTGAAACTGCCAGCCAACTCGTGGCTCCAGGACGCGGCATACTCGCCGCCGACGAGTCGACACCGACGATCCAGAAGCGTTTCGACTCGATCCAGGTCGAGTCCACGGAAGATAGCCGTCGCGCCTATCGCGGCATGCTCTTCACCACGGCGGGCGCCGAGGAATTCATCAGCGGAGCCATTCTCTTCGACGAGACGCTGCGCCAGTCGACGGAGGACGGCCGCAGCTTCGCGGAGCTCCTGACCGCCAAGGGCATCGTGCCAGGTATCAAGGTCGACAGGGGGGCGAAGGACCTCGCCGCAGCTCCGGGCGAGAAAATCACGGAGGGCCTCGACGGACTACGTGAGCGGCTCGCCGAGTACCACCAGCTCGGCACCCGCTTCGCCAAGTGGCGCGCGGTGATCAACATCGACACCTCGAGTGGCCTCCCCAGCGACTACTGCCTCGACGCCAACGCGCACGCCCTGGCGCGCTACGCCGCACTGTCGGTCGAGCAGGGTCTTGTGCCGATCGTCGAGCCCGAGGTCATGATGGACGGAACGCACTCGATTGAAACCTGCTCGAAGGTGACCGAGCGCGCCCTGCACAAAGTCTTCGCCCGTCTCTACGACCACCGCGTCGACCTGCGAGAGATCCTACTGAAGCCCAACATGGTGCTACCCGGCAGCGACTGTCCGCAGCAGGCGTCCACGGAGCAGGTCGCATCGGCGACCGTGGAATGTTTTCAGCGCTCCATACCCGTGGCGCTGCCAGGGATCGTTTTCCTGAGCGGCGGCCAGACCGAAGTCGAGGCGACCGCCCACCTCGACGCCATGAACAAGATCGGCACGCAGCACGGCGGGCTACCGTGGCAGCTGAGCTTCTCCTACGGCCGGGCCTTGCAGGCATCGGCGCTGGCTGCCTGGGGCGGCGCGCCGGAGAACCTCGCAGCCGGTCAGGAGGCCTTTCACCACCGTGCACGCCTGAACGGCGCAGCCAGACACGGCGACTACTCCCCCGACATGGAGAGCGCAGTTTCCTAGAGGCCAGCTCGCGACAGCAGCGCGGCGAAGCGCACGTCGTCACGCAGGACATCCCAGGTCGGGTCGACGGCCAGCCACTGAGTCTGCCACTCGAGGCCGTCGAGGGCGAGGTCGAGAGCTTGGAGCGCGGACTCGAGCTCTCCCAGCTCGGCGTAGCGGACCGCACGGGCGAAGTGGCCGGCATCGAGCTGACCACCCTGCTTGAAGGTCCCATCGGGCGGATCTGCCAGCAGCTTCTCGAGCTCGGCGCGCCAGACGGCCTCGGAGCCATCGCTCGAGAGCAGCGCCCCGACGCTCGCGACGACCTCGTCGAGTCCCTCGATCGAGTAGCCCTCTTGCAACACACGCACGGCCTCCTCGTGTCGCCCGGCGCGCCACAAGATCTGTGTCAACAGTCCTCGGCCCCAGAGCCCGGCCGGCTCGAGGCGTAGCGACTCCCTGGCGGCAATCTCCGCGTCTGCATAGCGCCGAGCGAAGTAGAGACATTTAGCGAGACGGCGATAGATCTCCGGGCTCGCCCGACCGAGATCGCGAGCTCGACGCAGAGCATCGAGAGCCGCCTCGATCTCCCCCCCAGCCGCCAGTGCGCTCCCCAACCAGAAATGGGTGGCCGCGACGCCAGGCGATAGCGTCACGGCCCGGCGTGCAAGCGCGACCGCCTGCGGCATGGCGTGCTCCGCCATCATCAGATACTGCACCCGACCGAGCAGAACATCGACGGCATCGGGATCGAGGTAGAAGCCTTGCCGCAGCGCGCTGCTGGCGAGTTCGTAGGCTTCGTCTCGCTCGTGCAAGGAGAACGCTCCCAGGTACAACCACACGATGGCCTCGGCCGCGTGCGGACGTGGCCATTCCGGCGCCAGCGCGCTCGCTTCTGCGAGTAAGGCGCGCGCCTGCTCCGGCCGATCTACGGGGCCAAACCACGACGGTGACCACGCGCGGCGCTCGGCCTCCCAGGCCGCGAAGCTCGCGGGCAGCCGACCCACCGCTGTAGGTGTGCCCGGCACCACCTCCCTGGGTGTGTCTGGTATCGCCGCGATCGCCCCAGCGATGGTCTTGCGTATCGAGTCGACCAGGCCTTCACGCGGCGCCTCGAAAGAGCTCTTCCACAGCACCTCAGTCGTTGAGGCCTCGCGCAGGGTACTGGCGAGGGTGACCCGGTCACCGAGGGCGATCACCTCGCCCGAGAGTACGAGCGTGGCTCCGGCGGCCCTTCTCAGCCGGCCGAGCTCTTCGCCGACCAGACGGACCGCAGTCGAGGGCTCGACGACCTCGAGACCCGCTACACCGGCAAGGCCGCGTCCGCTCTCGTCGGCCACCGCCGCGCCCAGAAAAGCGTCGACGTCCTCGCCGCTGAAGGCGAATGGCAAGACCGCGACCAGGGGGCGCTCGCTCACCGCGCGCGCCCCCGTGATCACCACCTGCTGCGAGTCTTGCGACGGCGGCGAGGCAACGCGCAACCACTCAGGTCCAACGTCGGGTCGCCCTGCCAGCCATCCCGAGTACAGCGCCGCCGCCGCGACGATTGCGAGCGCGGCACCCAGCCCGATCGCACCGTCGCGCGAGGACTCCCGCGAGCGGGCGGCATCCGCGGCCGCGCCGGCTTCGGCCGCTTCGAGAGAGTCGGTGGCCGCGGCGGCCACCCGGTACACCGCGACCGGATCAAGGATGCCCTTCAGACGCCGCTTGCCGAGGTCATCGCAGGCCAGCTCCAAGTCCGGTGGCGCCGCATCGAGCACCGCTCCCGAGAGGCAGAACTCGCCAGCGCCGGCGATCGCCGCCAGGCGGCTCGAGACACTGATGCCGCTCCCGAAGAGGCGGTCGCCCTCCTGACGGATCTCGCCGTGATGGACCCCCATGCGCAAGCCGGCCTCCTCGATCACGGCACGACGCAGCTCGAGGGCGCACCCCAGACCCGCGACCGGACCGGGCAGCTCAACCACCGCCGTCGCACCGTCGACGACGAGAATCCGTCCTGAGCGCTCCTCGACCAGGATCTCGAGAATCTGCGTCAGGCGCTGCATGCGCTCGACGACTCCGCCCGCATCGGAGCCCGCCGGACCGCCGGCGAGGATCTCCACTGACACGACGGTCGCCTCTCGAGGCTGGGATTCAGGCATCGTCGTCCGCAAAGAGGCGTAGTAGGTCCTCGCTGTGCGCCATTGCGTCGGCTTCACCCATATCGATCAGCCTGGCCGTGTAATCACGCTGGAACATCAGCAAGCTCAGCAGATCGGAATCCTTGGTCTCGCGCGTGCCCAAGCCGCGGGTAAAGAACCGGAAGGCGCCGGGAAGTTGCGACTCGTAGTCGCTGGCCATTCTGCCGAGGTCGGCGGAAGGGCGGATCGTTACCAGGTCGACATGGCGCAGGCGGTCGTGCGAGCCGCCAAAACCCGCCAACAGCTCATTGGTGCGCTCGAGATGTAGCGCGTCCTGGTCGAGCAGGTCGAGAAAGATGGCGTTCAAGAGCACTCCTGCCACCTGCGCCGGGGGCGGATACCGGGTTACCGCAGGAGCCGAGACTTGCTCCCAGGACCGCTGGTAACGGGTAGAAACGGCGAGGATACGCCTGGCACCGAGGTGGATGGCGGGCGACAACGGGCTCGTCAGCCGCACCCCCCCGTCCCCGTACCAGTGACCGCCGAGGCGGACCGCCGGGAAGAGCATCGGCAAGGCCGCGGAGGCCATGACGTGATCGACACGCAGCCGCGTCTCGACGCAGCGCCGATAGGGCCGCGTCCAGGTCTCGATGTCACTCCCTTCGCTCCAGACGATGGTACGGCCGCTGCCGTAGTCGACGGTGCTGAGCGCGACCGCCGCGAGCCGTCCCTTCTCGAGGTTGCGGCGCACCCCTACCAGCTCTCCGTCCACGGTCTCCATCGCGCTCTCCAGAAGCGTCCGTAGTGGCGAGGTATCGACCAGTCCGCGGGTCCGCGGCGCCAGCCCCGACCCGCCCGAGCCGAGCCGCAAGATCCATCGGGCGGCGCCCCGAAGCATGCTCGAAGCATCGACTCGAAACACCTTCTCGGGATCGAGCGACAGCCACAGGTCGCAGAGCCCTTGCACCGACTCGTCGAGCCCGCCCGGGGCGGAAGCGAGAAATGTAGCGTTGATGCCTCCCGCCGAAACACCCGTCAGAATCGGGATCTCAAGGTCCGGGCGCAGCTTCGCCACCGCACGAAGAACGCCTACCTGATAGGACGCTCGCGCTCCTCCACCGGTGAGTAGAAGAGCGAGAGGCAGGATCTCGTG
>JAYZDP010000160.1:0-34183 GCA_036337765.1 Acidobacteriota bacterium | reverse complement strand
GCAGGCCGCGGCGCTCAAGGACGAAGACCAGTCGGTGGCCCTCGCCGCCCGACTCGCCGACCTCACGCAGGAGCCTGCCGACGCGACGTTCGATGTCGCCTCATCGCTGTACCGCGTGCGGGTCGGGAGATTCGCCAGCCGTGACGAAGCCGAGTCTGGGCGGCGGCGCCATCGAAAGATTGGCCTCAGCGACACTTGGGTCGTACAGGAGGGCGGTCGGCTCCGCGAGCCGAGGCTACGCTGGGAGAGCGCCGGCAAGGTGGAGGAGGTCAGGGGCCGCTGGCTCGCTCTCGAGTCGGAGACGATGAACGTCGTCAGCCTCGGGCAGCGGGATTTCCGCGGCCGCGTTCTCGTGTTTCTCAACGACCGCGGGCTCTTGAACATCATCAACGAGCTGGACCTCGAGAGCTACCTGCGTGGTGTGGTGCCGCTGGAGATGGGCCCAGATCTCTACGACAACCTCGAGTCGTTGAAAGCCCAGGCGGTCGCCGCTCGGACATTCGCGGTCAAGAACTTCGGGGCGTTCGCCACCGAGGGCTTCGACCTCTGCGCGGCTCCACGGTGTCAGGTCTACGGTGGCAAGACCGCGGAGCACGCGTTGTCCGATCGGGCGATCGCCGAGACCGCCGGCGAGGTGGTGGTGTACGACGGCCAGCTCGCCGAGGCGCTGTACAGCTCGTCGTGTGGTGGCGCTACCGAGCACGTGGAGGCGATCTTTCCCCGCAAGTCCGCCGACTATCTGCGCGGAGTTCCCTGTCCCGAGTCCGGCGTCACCGAGCTGAAGGGATCGCTGCCGCCGGGGCTTCCCATCGCTGCCGGTCTGATGCGCCTCGTGGCCCCAGCACCCGCGGGGAGTGCGGTCGCAGCCACTCAGGCGCGGCTCGAGCACATGGCCAGGCGATCGTCGATCGATCCGCCGCCGGACTCCTTGGCCTCTCTACGACGCGCCGAGTTGCGCCGCTACCTGGCCTCGGCATTCGATCTCGTCATCGATACGCGTCTGCTCCACGGCTCGCCATCGGTCGACGGGCGGTGGAGCGCGACGGAGCGCAGATTCCATTCGCGTTTCGCCGATGGGGAGACCGGCGGCGCAAGGGTCGAGCCCGCCGAGCTTGAGGCAATCCTCTACGACCTTGCCCGCCTGCTTCGGCTCGTCGTCGAGGAGCGCGGCTACTTCTTGAGCCTCGAGGGCCGTGAGCTCAAGTTGCGTGTGGGCACCCAGCGTTCGCGCGTGGCTCTACCCGAAGGTCTCGCGACGTTCGGTCGCCGAGGACCGGCGCTCGTATCGGGCCAGATCTCTCTGGCCGCCGGCGATCGTCTTCGCCTCTTTCGCGATCGCGACGGAGGCCTGCTCGCGGCTGCCCGCGAAGCCGCTGAGCCGAGCGGTCGCGCGGATGAGCGCGAGGCCTGGGCTCGGTTCCGCAGCGTCGATCGTCTTCGTCGCTCGGTGGCAGCGCTGTACCCGGGCTTCACCCTCAGTCGACTCGAGATTCTCTCGCGCGGTGTCTCGCAGCGGGTTCGCCTTATTCGGCTGCACTCGATCGATGGCGAGAGCGTCGATGTGGAGGGGCTGGCGGTTCGCTGGACGCTCGATCTACCCGACACCTGGTTCCACATGCGAGTGACGACACAGGATGGGAAGCGCGGTTGGATGTTCGAAGGTCGCGGGCACGGCCATGGGGTCGGCATGTGCCAGATCGGGGCGGTGGCGATGGGGCGGCGTGGGCAGACGTACCGCGAGATCCTCGTGCACTACTACACCGGTGCGAAGCTAGGACGGCTGAAGACCGGGTGACCGATATGGCCGCGGACATCGAGATCGAAACTCTGGTCGACGGGATTCGCCGTCGCGAGCGCCGCCTATTGGGGCGCGGTCTGTCGGTGCTCGAGGATCGTCACGCGCTGGCGCCGGAGCTGGTGCGGGCGCTATATCCGTCGACGGGCAACGCCACCGTGCTCGGAGTGACGGGCCCGCCGGGCGCCGGCAAGAGCACTCTGGTCGAGCGCATGGCGCGCACTTTCCTCGGGCGCGGCGACACCGTCGGGGTCCTGGCCGTCGATCCGACCAGCCCCTACACCGGTGGGGCGCTTCTCGGCGATCGCGTTCGTATGCAGGCCCTGGCCACCGATCCGGGCATCTTCATCCGTTCGATGGCCACTCGCGGCGCGATGGGTGGCCTCGCTCCCGCGACGCGCGACGCGATCGACCTGCTCGACGCCGCCGGTTTCGATCAGATCCTGGTCGAGACGGTCGGTGTCGGTCAGGACGAGGTCGACGTCATGCGAAGCGTCGATCTGGTAGTGGTGGTGACGGTGCCGGGTCTCGGCGACGAGATCCAGGCGATCAAGGCCGGCATCATGGAGATCGCTGACGTGTTCGTGGTCAACAAGGCAGATCGCGAGGGCGTGGACCGGACGGTACGCGACCTGCGGTCCGCGCTCGAGATGTCCGAGGACGGGTCGTTGCCGCCGCCGGTCGTCAAGACGGTCGCGAGCCGCGGTGAGGGTGTAGACGAGCTGATCGGTGAGTTGACCCAGCTCGGCGGCGATCTGACCACGAGCGGCGTGCTCGACGAGCGCCGCTTCCAGCATCTGCGCTTGCGAGTGGCGAATCTCCTGCGAGGTCGAATCCTGGTCGAGGCGGAGAGAGCCCTCGACCTCGAGGGGGAGCTGCGAGACGCCTGGGCACGCCGGGAGGATCCTCATACACTCTCCGATCGGCTCTTCAGGGCGGCTCTCGCGGGGGCACGGGACGGCGAGCTCGGCTGACCGGCCCGCTCCGTTAGAATCGCCGAAGGAGGCTCGCAACGTGATCCAAGGTGTCGACCACATCGGAATCGCCGTGCGCTCGATCGAAGAAGGGCGGACCTTCTACGAGGCCATGGGCCTCGAGGTCGTCGAGATCGAGGAGGTGCCGCATGAAGGAGTGCGGGTGGCGATGATTCCGTGCGGCGGCACGCGGATCGAGCTTCTCGAGCCCACCACGGAGGACTCGCCGATCGCGAAGTTCCTGGCCAAGAAGGGCCCGGGGATTCATCACGTCTGCTTCGGCAGCGATGAGCTGCGTCAGGACGATCTCCGCCTGCGCGGAGCCGGCGTCGACCTGCTTCGCGACGAACCCTCGCGAGGAGCCGGGGGAGCTAGGGTGCAGTTCGTTCACCCACGAAGTGCCGGGGGAGTGCTCGTCGAGCTCTCCGAGCCCGTGGAGGAGAGCCACGAGGGGTGATCGTCCCAGGCTGTATCGTCATCGTTCACCTCGCCAATCCGGCGGAACAGCATTGGGGCGTGCTGGAGGAACTGTCAGCGGCCGGCGTCACGTTCCGCGGCATCAACGTCGTCAGCTTTGAGGATTTCCTGGCCCAGGCCGCGCGCGACGAGCAGCAGAGCCTCGGCTTCTCCGCGATGTTCGTGCCGATGTTCCGCGTCGAGAGGATCTTCCTCGACCAACAGGTGGGCGAGGTCGAGAGCTACCAGCAGCGCTTCCTAGCGCGCACGGGTACCAGCGTCGAGGCCTACCTGGGCATCGACTTTCCCACCGGCGATACCCCCCCGTCTTAGATGCTGCTGCTGCGCTAGCAGCAAAATTCAGAACAACACGTTGTCGGCGAAGAACGCCCCGGGTTCGACCTTGCCATCGGCGAGGGCGACCGCATCCTCGTAGCCGAGCAGGAACATGGCGGCCCGCGAGCGGTTGTTGGTCGACATCGCCAGCTCCAGGAACTGGAGGTGGGGCAGCTGATCGAGGAGCTCGACCATTGCATCGGCCGATCCCGTCAGGGCTGCAAAGACTTCTCCCCGCGTGTTCGTTGTCACGAGTACCAGCAGGCGGCCCTCCTCTGACCCTCGTTTCACCGCGCCGGCCACGCCGTGGCGTCGTAGCAGGCGAAGCACCTGCTCGTTTACTTCCTCAGTCGCGTAGGGCTCGCTGGGGAGGTTGAACAGATCGAGATTCCCCGTCGGTGTGCGCCGGATGCGAATGCGGGAGGTCGGCTTGGAGAAGATCCCCTGGTTGGCACCGCGCTCGCGGACCAGGTCGGCAAGCGTTCGTGGGCTCGAGGTATCCGACAGATCGAGCGGTCGGGCGTTCTGACCGTCAAGGACCGTCGCGTTGCCGAGGTTTCCAGTGTTCATCTCGTCGGTCTTGTCGAGATCGACATCACCGAGGTTGAAGAACGTCTGGGTGCCGCTGAGGAGCGTGGCCAGGAGGCGATCTCCCTCGATGTGGTATTTGTCCTCAACCACGAGCGTCGACCCGTCCTTGAAGACCAGGGTGTAGGCGCAAGTGGCGGCAGGAACCGCCAGCATGAGCGCTGCGAGGGTGGTGACGAGGGCCTTCCTAGAGGTAGACATCAGCGAGTCTCCTTTTCTGCTGCCCCCTCGAGCGTCGTGTAGTATAGCGTGCCGGTCGGGTTCGGCTACAGCTTTCTCCGAATGATTCCCCTAAGCGGCTATCAGGAAGGCCTTCTGGTCCTTGAGGACGGGTTCGTCTACGAAGGGATCTCGGTGTCGCCGGGCACGCGCTTCGGCGAGGTGGTCTTCAACACCTCGATGACCGGGTATCAGGAGATCCTGACCGATCCCTCTTACCGCGGGCAGATCGTGGTCATGACCTTGCCGCATATCGGCAACTACGGCACGCGGGCAGAAGTGGAGGAGTCGCGTAAGCCGTGGGTCGAGGGCTTCATCGCCCAACAGTTCACGACCCGTCACTCGGGCAGCGGTGAGGCCGGACTCGTGGCCTATCTGCGCGAGCATGAGATTCCGGCCCTGCAAGAGATCGACACCCGCGCTCTGGTACGGCGCCTGCGAGATCACGGCGCGATGCGCGGCGTTGTGACCAGCGAGCGGACCGACGTTGGCGATCTGGTCAAGGAACTCGAGGCATTTCCGATCATGGAGGGCCGGGCGTTGGTCCACGAGGTGACCTGCCGCGAACCCTACACGCTCTCTCCTCCAGGCGACGCGCGTTGCAGGCTGGCGGTCTACGACTTTGGTGCGAAGGCCAACATCCTGCGCTCGCTTCTCGCCGAGGGTGCCGAGCTCGACGTTGTGCCGGCGTGCACCTCGGCCGACGACTGCGTTGCGCTCGGCGTCGACGGGGTGGTCTTGTCTAACGGCCCCGGTGATCCAGAGCCCCTGACCGAGATCATCGACAACGTGCGGCAGCTGGTCGATTCGGGCCTGCCGGTGCTTGGCATCTGCCTGGGCCACCAGCTCTTGGGTCTGTCGCTCGGTGCGAGGACGGTCAAGCTCAAGTTCGGCCACCATGGCGGCAACCAGCCGGTCAAGGATCTGGCGAGCGGCGCTGTTGCTATCACCAGCCAAAACCACGGCTTCGCAGTCGATGGCGACTCGATGCCCGAAGGTTGCGAGGTCACCGAGATCAATCTCAACGACGGCACGGTCGAGGGCTTCGCGGTGGCGGGCAGACCGATCTACTCGGTTCAGTACCACCCCGAAGCGGCGCCGGGCCCCCACGACACATCGCCGCTTTTCAATCGCTTCATGACTGTCGTCACCGGTGAGAAGGCCGCCGCGAAAGCCGGGTGAGCCCAACCCTTCCGCTGCAGTTGGCCTGGCGCTACATTCGGGGCCGGCGGTCCGTGCCGCTTCACGGCACCGCTCGCGCAGCGCTAGTTTCGACGTCCCTCGGGGTGACCGCAATGGTTCTGGCGATGGCGCTCATGACCGGGTACAGCGAGGACTTGCAGCGCAAGCTCGTCGGCGGCAGCGCGGCGATCGTCGCGCATCCGCTCGGGGGAGCGGCGCTCGAGGAAACTCAGCGACGGGCCCTCGAGGAAATGGCCGGAGTGGTGAGCGTCGCTTCAGTGAGCTACGGGCAGGGCTCCGTTTCTCGACTCGAAAACCCGCGAGGGTTCGGCGTGGTCGTCCGAGGCGTAGCGCCGGACGAGGAGCTTCGGGTTCATTCCGAAGGCTCTGTCGGCGTGGTCGACGGCGTTCCCGGTGCGATTCTCGGCGTCGAGCTCGCGCGCAGCCTCGGTGCCGAGCGAGGAGAGGTGCTCCGGCTGGTTGGCGTGGACGTCGAGGACCTACGTTTCCGCTACCGGAAGGTGCGTTTCACCGGCACTTTCGAAGTGGGCTTCGCCGATGCCGACGCCGGCTGGATGATGGTCGACGGCGAGCTCGCGCGCGAGATCGGTGGAGGCGCCGAGCTGGTCGAGATTGCACTCGACGACCCGATGGCGGCCGACGAGGCCGTGCCCCGGGTGGAGGAAATCCTCGGCGAAGGCTACCTCGTGACCGATTGGCGCCAGTTCAACCGCGAGCTCTTTACTGCCCTGAGCCTTCAGAAGCTCGCCCTGTTTCTGGTCCTGGGTCTGATCGTGGTCGTCGGCACCTTCAACGTCGCGTCGACGCTCGTCGTGCTGAACCGACAACGCCGCCGCGAGGTGGGTGTGCTCACGGCGATGGGCCTCGGCAGGCGCAAGATCGAGTCGATCTTTCTCTGGTGCGGCCTGCTTCTCGGCATCGCCGGCAGCCTGATCGGTGTTGCCCTCGGCTGGGCGATCTCGTGGACGCTGACCACATTCGAGATCGTGAGCTTCGATCCAGGCGTGGCCGCCATCTACTTCATTAGCTCCGTTCCCTTCCGCGTTCAGCTGGCCGACGTGGCGGCGATCCTGGCCTTCTCTCTGGCGGCGACTCTTCTGGCCTCCTGGTTCCCAGCGCGGCGCGCGGCCAGAGTGGATGTGACCACGGCCCTCCGCTACGACTAGCGGGGGCCGCGGTGGTCATGACTGCTTAGAGGGTCCAGGGTGAACCGCGCTCATACCGCGGCCCCCTAGTCTTGCTTTCTCTCCGGGAGGGCGCTGGCCGCGCAGGCTCAGAGCTTGCTCCGGAGGTCCCTGCCGACAACGGCGGACGGCACGACTTGACTAGGTCGTCGGCACGTCTAGGACGAGGATTCTCTTCGGCGACTTGCCCTTGCCGATCTCGATGCTGTGGGTCTTGGTGCGACTCGCTATGTCGTAGGCGTTGACCACGTCCTTGGTGGCGCTGGCGATGTAGAGGGTCTTGCCGTCCGGAGTGATGGTCATCCAGTAAACCGAGGCCTCGTTGTCGATGCGCGCGACCTGCTTGGGAGGGTGGACGGTGACGTCGAAAACGAAGACCAGACCGAGGTTCACGTCGGAAGTCCATACCTCCTTGCTGTCGGGAGTCGCGATGATGCCGTGGGAGCGGCTCGGGGTGGCCTTCTCCTCTGCCGTGAGCTCGTACGCCACCCGGGCGACCTGTTTGCGCTTCTTCAGATCGAGCACCAGAAAGCCCTGGAGCCCGTCGACGTTGGCGTACAGATACCCGCCGTCGGGGCGGATGGCGATCGGACGGGGAGCGTCGCCGGTCGAGATTGTGGCGACGGTGGTGTGCGTCCTCACATCGACGACGTAGATCTTGTCGTTCGGCGTCGTCGGCAGGCCGCGCTCGGAGAGCGCCTCCGGGGCTGCGCCTTGGCTACCGAGTGGGGCGAGGTAGGCGAACCGATCGTCGGGCGAGATGGCGACGTTGTGGGGCATGCCGTTGGTCGCGATGCGCGCCACGATCTGTTCTTTCTGGGTGTCGAACACCTCGTAGACGCCGTGGCCCAGGATCGGCAGATAGACGAGGCGGCCGTCGGATGTCACGTCGATCTCGTTCGGTCGGCTGCCGAAGATCGAGTATTTCTTGACCACGACGTCGCGCACCGGATCGATGACGGTTAGCCCGTTGTCGAACTCGGTGGCCACGTAGAGCACGTCGTGCGATCGCGGCGCGGCGATCCCGTGCGGTCGGTCGCCCACCTCGATCGTGCCGAGGATCTTGTTGGTGGCGACATCGACGACGGTGACGTCGTTGCCGGCACTCGACAGCACGTAGAGCTTCTGCACGGCGCCTGCCGGCAGGGTGGTCGCGGCGATCACGAGCAGGGCGATGTGCAACGTCGACTTCATGACTGGCTCCTTAAGAAAAGATGGCTTCGACATCAGCCTCGACACGATCGATCTCGACCGTGCCATCCACGAGCTGAAACTCAAATCGGTAGAGGCCGCGAAGGGCGGGTCCGCTGATCGCACGGCCGTCCTCGAGCGGGTCGAAGATCGAAAAGTGGCAGGGGCAGACGAACACCGGGTGAGCTGGCGGTGGCCCTGTGTCCATCGGCAGGTCCGACGTTTCTCGTGCGACCTCGACGTGACAGATTTCGTGAGGGCAGATAGCGCAGAAGGCACGCAGGCCGTCGGCGGTGCCGTCCTGTGGGCCGACACGCATCAGTACTCCCTGCAACCGTTTGAGGGCCGAGGCCGTCTCCAGCCACGCCTCGAAGGAAGCGGGTTGCCACAGCTCGGTGAAACGGTCTGCCGGGAGGTGTACGGTGTTCCGCAGTACGCGCACGGCTTGGCCACCCCCCCTGGCGCGGCTCGAGCGTCCCTCGGTCTCGAGCCGACAGCACCGAGCAAGCTCGCGAGGAGCAAGCGCCGTCGACTGATCGCCTGACTGCAATGCGGCAAACCAACCTCGTGTGGGATGCCGACACTCTACTCCGTCGAGGTTGGCGCCGATCTCAGCCGCCGATTCGTACTGGCTTCTGACCGCCCGCTTCGAAGGTCGAGTAGAAGTCGTTGCCCTTGTCGTCGACGATGATAAAAGCAGGGAAGTCCTCGACCTCGATCGACCAGATTGCCTCCATGCCTAGATCCTCGAACTCCTGGACCTCGACCTTCTTGATCGAATGCTCGGCGAGCCGGGCGGCGGGGCCGCCGATCGACCCGAGGTAGAAGCCGCCGTGGCGGGCACAGGCTTCGGTGACTTGCCTCGACCGGTTGCCCTTCGCGAGCATCACCATGCTGCCGCCGAGGCTCTGGAAGAGCTCGACGTAGGGGTCCATGCGCCCGGCGGTGGTGGGACCGAAAGAGCCCGAAGCGTGGCCTTCCGGGCGCTTGGCCGGACCGGCGTAGTAGACCATCCGCTCCTTGAAATACCCCGGCAGGTCGCCTCCCCCGTCTAGCTGCTCTTTGAGCCGCGCATGGGCGATGTCGCGGGCCACGACCATGGGTCCGGTCAGCGACAGGCGGGTGGCGACAGGAAAGCTTGAGAGCTCGGCGAGGATCTCGGCCATCGGTCGGTTGAGGTCTATCTTGACGACCTGGCCGTCAAGCTCCTCTTCGGTCACCTCCGGGAGGTAGTTGGCCGGGTGCTCCTCTAGCTGCTCGAGGAACAGACCGTCGCGGGTGATCTTGCCGAGGATCTGCCGGTCAGCGGAACAGGACACGCCAAGGCCCACCGGGCACGAGGCGCCGTGACGCGCAAGCCGGATGACGCGGACGTCGTGAGCGAAGTACTTGCCACCGAACTGTGCGCCGATGCCGATCTCGCGGCACAGGTCGAAGATCTTCTCCTCCCACTCGAGGTCGCGGAAGGCACGTCCCGCTTCATCGCCGGTAGTCGGTAGGTCGTCGAGCTCGTGGCAGCTGGCGAGCTTGACGGTCTTCATCGTCAGCTCGGCAGATGTACCGCCGATCACCCGGGCCCGGTGGTAGGGCGGGCAGGCGGAGGTGCCGATGCTGCGGACCTTGGCGTCGACGAACTCCATCAGCGACTCGGGGTTCAAGAGCGCCTTGGTCTGCTGGTAGAGGAAGCTCTTGTTGGCCGATCCACCTCCCTTTGCGATGAAGAGGAAGCGATACTCATCGCCGCCGGCCGCATAGAGGTCGATCTGAGCGGGCAGGTTGGTGCCTGTATTTCTTTCCTCGAACATGTCGAGCGGCGCCATCTGTGAGTAGCGCAGGTTGCGCTCGTTGTACGCCTCGTATACGCCGCGCGAGATCGCGACCTTGTCGTCGCCGCCGGTGAAGACGCTCTGCCCCTTGTAGCCCATGGCGATCGCGGTGCCAGTATCTTGGCAGCCCGGCAGCACACGACCCGCCGCGATGTTGGCGTTTTTCAGCAGCTCGAGCGCTACGAAGCGATCGTTCTCGGAGGCCTCAGAATCGTCGAGGATGCTACGCAGTTGGCGTAGGTGGGCGGGGCGGAGCAGGTGGGAGATGTCGTCAATCGCGTCGCGTGTCAGCCGGGTTAGCGCCTCCGGCTCGACGACCAGGATCTCGCGGCCATCGACGGTCTCGACCCGCACGTGGTCGCGGGTCAGATGCCGATACTCGGTTTCGTCGGGACGGTGCTGGAACATCGGTTCGTAGTGGAAGTCGGGCATGGCTCCTCGCTTCTATACCGGTGTCGGAAGAGGGGCGTTCATGGTGTACCCGCGGGCTCGCGGGGCCGAGGCCACAGAGTAGGAAGTCGGGTGATTGGGGTCAAGGTTGCAGGATGCTGGCCCATCCGGATGCCCGTAGACCGAGTGCTAGAGTTACAGATATTCGACAAGCGCATCGGCACGATCGAGTGGTCGTTTTTGCCGAGGGAGGAAAGGCCATGCTGTCACCCCGTACTCGAGTCCGGATCCTCAACACCCTTCTGGTAGCTGGCCTCGTGCTTTCCGCGTCCGCAGTGCAGGCAGAAGTCAGACGAACGGCCTCCGGCCGTCCAGACCTTACCGGCACGTACAACGCCGCGACTCTCACGCCCTTCGAGCGGCCGGAGGAGTACGGGGAGAAGTTGCTGATGACGGCCGAAGAGGCCGAGAAGATCGCGGCCGATCAGGCGGCGTTTCTCGACAACGCCTTACGCGACAGCGACCCGGATCGCGAGGCGCCCCCGGTCGGCGGAGCTGCGGTCTTCGGCTTCGAAGAGAACCGAGCAGACGGCGAAGCGTTGGGCGCTGGCAACGTCGGCGGCTACAACTGGTTCTGGGTCGATCCGGGAAACAACGTCTTCACGGTCGATGGAAAGTTCCGCACGTCGATCTTGATCGACCCGCCCAACGGGCGAATGCCGGCGATGGTCCCAGAGGCGCAGCAGGCGATGATGAAGCGTTTCGCGGCCTTCGGTCGCGGCAACGACGGCACCGCCTGGTGGCTCGAGAAGGGCAAGGACGCACCGGGTCCGTACGACCACATCGAGCAGCGACCCAACGCCGAGCGCTGCATTCTCGGGTTCACCGGCTACGCGCCGACCCTGCCGAGCCTCTACAACAACTACAAGACGATCGTGCAAACCGACGACTACGTGATGATCCTCATCGAGATGAACCACGACGCACGGGTCGTGCGCATGAACTCGGAGCATCCCGCCTCAGAGGTCAAAAAGTGGCTCGGCGACTCGATCGGTTGGTGGGAGGGCGACACCCTGGTCGTCGAGACCACGAACTTCCGAGGCGATGCGATGGGCTTCCGGGGCGGCTCCGAGAACCAGCGCGTGACGGAGCGCTTTTCGGCTCAGGCGGACGGGGAAGTGCTGTACAACTTCACCGTCGAGGACGACACGGTGTGGACCGCACCTTGGACCGGTGAGTACATCTGGCGCGCCTCGCCCGAGAAGCTCTATGAGTACGCCTGCCACGAAGGCAACTACGCCATGGGAAACGTCATGCGCGGAGCGCGGCTTTTGGAGAAGGACGTTCTGGGCGCGGGTGGAAGGTAGCCGGTCAGCGCGGTCAGTCGCCGGTGGGCGCCAGCAGCACGAAGCCCATCATCATCTCGTCGGACGACCAGCGACCGAAGCGGACGTGCTCGGCGGGGTCAAACCCGCGCGCGGCGGCGTAGTCCGGCGAGTTGTCGTACCAGGCCGTGAACTCGAGCCGGGTGCCTGCCGGGATCTGCTTGAGCTGGTCGTAGTAGTAGGCGGTTTGCCAGGCGAAGTCGTAGGTCGGGACCTCGAGCAGGACTTCGGTCGTGCCGTCCGGATAGAAGGCCACGAACTTCGCGCCCTTGCCGCGAGTGTGCATGTGCGGCGTCAACGCCAGGATCTCTGAATCCTGCGGCACCTCGATCGAGGCGGGCCCCAAGCGGTACTCCGCGCGGCCGGGGGGAAGGTCGATGTTGAAGAGCGCCGCGTTGAGAATGGAGACCACGTGCTTCGGCGGCTCTTTCGAGAAGTAAAAACCTACCTGCGACGTGCTGTCGACCACTCTCGTGCCCGGCCCCTTGTCCTTGGTGTAGTGAATGTCGAAGGTGATGCGCGAGCCCTTCGGGATCTTGACCGCGTAACCCTCCGGGTACCAGTTCGCACCGGCGCCCGAAGCGACGCCGCCCAGGTAGCGGCCGGAGTTCTCTGGCGCGATGGCGTCCGACTCGATTCGCGTGGGTGGAGGCGCTAGCTCACCGTTCTCATCCGGCGGCAGCAGATTGGCGTTGAAGTGATGGATGATCGGCGTTCCCGGCTTGCACTGGAAGCCGCGGATGTAGACGTCGTCAGGCAGCATCTCGGGAGTCAGATCCACCGGAAATGCGGTGTAGACATCGGACACATCGTCGCCAACCTCGTACGCCACCGGGATCGTCAAGACCAGATCCGGTTCGCCCTGGATCCACCCGTCGGTCGACTCGAACACGCGAGCCGGCGGCGCCGACGCGGGATCGCCGGCTGGCGCGCCTGTTTCCACCCAGCGCACGAGCGTTGCTGTCTGCTCTTCGGACAGGGTGCGCTCGTTGGCGAAGACTCCGTTGAACTTCCGGTCCGCGTCCCACGGTGGCATCTCGCCGCGGGACACTTCGCGGGAGATCGCCTTCGCCCAGGGCCGTGTCTCGTCGTAGGTCATGAGCGACATGGGTGCCACCATGCCGCCGAAGTTGCTGCCAACCGGCCGGTGACAGTCCTGGCATTTGTGCTGGAGAATTGGCAGTACGTCACCATAGAAGGTCGGTGCATCGAGCGCCGCGCCGTGAGCCGCCGGTGCGGCTGCGAGGAGAGCCGCGGTCAGGATCTGAGTGCCTCGAGCTGCGGTCATGGACGTGCCTCCGTCGGTCGAATCGACCTGCGGAAGCTTAGCGGAATGTAGAGTTCGGCCTCTCGAGAAAGGGATTCGAAGATGACGATGCAACGGACGCCCCTCCTGATGCACCGCCTGCTCGGCCGCGGCGCCGTGCTTGCGCCCGACGAGGAGGTTGTGAGCCTGACCCCCGGCGGGATGCATCGCCAGAGCTTGCGGCGCACCTCCGAGCGTGCCGCCCAGCTCGCTTCGGCGCTCGCCGACGCAGGTGTTCGACCTGGCGACCGGGTGGCGAGCCTGCTTTGGAACCATAACCGCCATCTCGAGATGTACCTGGGCGTGCCATCGATGGGCGCGGTGCTGCACACCCTGAACTTGCGGTTGTCGCCACACGATCTCGAGTACATCATCGGCCACGCGGGCGACCGGGTGGTCGTGGTCGACGAGGATCTGCTGCCCCTGGCTGAGCAGCTTGCGCCGAAGCTCGACTGCGTCGAGCGGTGGATCGTCTCGAGCGAGGCCGGTGGCACCGAGCAGGGCAGCTATGCCACGTCGCTGGCCGGCGCCGTCGACTACGAGGCGTTGCTCGACGGTCAGCCGACCTTGTACGCGTGGCCTGAGCTCGACGAAAACGCACCCATGGGCCTGTGCTACACGAGCGGTACGACCGGCAATCCGAAGGGGGTCATGTACACCCATCGCTCGACCTACCTGCACACCCTGACTCAGGCGATGACCGACTCGATGTCGCTTTCGGCCACCGACTGCCTGTGCGGCATCGTGCCGATGTTTCACGCCATGTGCTGGGGTCTGCCGTTCGCTTCAAACATGCTGGGCACCAAGCAGGTCTACCCGAGTCGGTACATGCAGTCAGATCGGCTGCTGGACCTGATGGCGCAGGAGGAGGTCACGATCTCGGCTGGGGTACCGACCATCTGGCAGGGTGTGCGTGCGTGCCTCGAAGCCGAGCCCGATCGATGGGATCTCTCCCACCTCGACCGGCTGACCTGCGGCGGCTCGGCGCCGCCGCTGGAGATGATGCGCTGGTACTGGGACAAGTACGGCGTCGAGATGATTCAGGGCTGGGGGATGACCGAGACCAACCCGCTCGGGACCCTCTCGCGGCGGGTCGCGAAGCGCTCGCAGCGCGGGCTGTCGCTCGACGAGCAGTTCGCGAACGTCGCCAAGGCCGGCCTGACGATGCCAGGGCTGGAGATCGAGATCTTCGACGACGACTGGAATCCGATGCCTCACGACGGCGAGTCGGTGGGAGAGCTCTTGATCCGGGGACCGTGGATCTGTTCGGAGTACTTCGACGATCCGCAGCCCGACAAGTTCCACGATGGCTGGCTGGTGACGGGCGATGTCGCCAAGATCGACCCCGAGCAGTACCTGATCATCGCCGACAGGTCGAAGGACCTGATCAAGTCGGGAGGTGAATGGATTTCGTCGGTCGACCTCGAGAACCACATCGTCGCCATGCCTCAGGTCACCCAGGCTGCTGTGGTTGCTCAGCCGCATCCCCGTTGGGACGAACGGCCGGTCGCGGTCGTGGTCTGCAGCGCCGGTGCGGAAGTGTCGGTCGACGAGGTGCGCTCACACTGCGAGACGATCTACGCCAGGTGGCAGCTCCCCGACGACGTCCTCTGTGTCGACGAGCTACCGATGACGTCGACCGGCAAGATCGACAAGAAGCTCATCCGAGCGCGCCTGGCGGAGAAGGGATACGTCCTGCCAGACCTGCAGGATCGGGAGGAGACCGCGTGATCCACTTCGCTACATCGGCACAGGAAATCCAGTCGAGGCGTAGCCGGGGCGCCGTGACGCGGATACGGCAGCGTCTGCTCGAAGAGGATGGTCTGCTGGCTCTGGCCACACCCCGAGACGACCGTCGGGCGGACCCTCCTGGCGCGCGACCAGGCCGAGATCGTGTCTCTTCGGCTCCCGTAGAAGCGGTCGGAGCGGGCCCTGCCCGCGTGACAACATCGCACCCTGAGACAAGGATGGAGCCCCTCGATACGCCGCTCATGTCGATGGGCTAGAACCGTGTCAGGATGTAGGTATCCGGCTGCAAGCCGGACACCACACCTATCAGGAGCACGCAAGCGATGAGCACTGCTTTTACTCTCAACGGCGAGACCAAGACGGTCGAAGCACCTCCGGAGATGCCCCTCCTGTGGGTGCTCCGCGACGTTCTCGGCTACAAGGGCACCAAGTTCGGATGCGGTCGCAACTTCTGCGGCGCCTGCACCGTGCACGTGGACGGCGTGGCGCAGCGCAGCTGCCGCCTCCAGCTGTCGCGCGCCGAGGGCAAGGAGATCACCACCATCGAGGGCCTGTCGGCCGATGGTTCGCACCCCGTTCAGCAAGCGTGGCAGGAGATCGATGTGCCCCAGTGTGGGTACTGCCAGGCCGGGCAGATCATGTCGGCCTCGGCACTGCTGGCCACCAACTCTTCGCCCAGCGACACCGAGATCGACGAGGCAATGAGCGGAAATCTCTGCCGGTGCGCCACCTACTCGCGCATCCGTACGGCGATCCACCGGGCGTCCGAGATCGCGGCGGGCTCGGCTGAGAGTACCGCGGGAGGTCAGGACTGATGGCTCTCCGGACGACCCTCCCGAAGACCCCCTCGAAGCGCGACAGCGTTGCCAGAGAGGTTTCCCGCCGCGGCTTCCTGCAGGTTGCCGCACTCGCCGGTGGCGGCATGCTGATCGGTGCCCGCTTCGGGCTCGAGGCGCCACGGGCCGTTCAGGCCGCCGGTGTCGATGGCGGGGTGCTCAACGCCTTCGTTAGCATCACGCCGGACGGTGCGGTTACGATCATGGCCCAGAACCCGGAGATCGGCCAGGGCATCAAGACGATGCTGCCGATGCTCATTGCCGAGGAGCTCGACGTCTCCTGGGACGACGTGCGGGTGGAGCAGGCCGACTTCGATCCGTCGAGCTTTCGCGGTCAGATGGCCGGCGGCTCGATGGCGACTCCCATGCACTACAAGTCTATGCGCCAGGTCGGTGCAGCGGCGCGCGTAATGCTGATTGCGGCAGCGGCGAAGCAGTGGGGCGTTGCCGCTGAGAAGTGCACCACCGAGAACGGCAAGGTGATTCATCCCAAGAAGGGCGAGCTGTCCTACGGCGATCTGGCAACGGCGGCTGTTGGCATGGAGGCGCCGGACCCGAAGAGCGTGCCGCTCAAGGAGCCGGAGGACTTCAAGATCATCGGCACCCCGATCGGCGGAGTCGACAATGCGAAGCTGGTCACGGGTCAGCCGCTCTTCGGCATCGACGTCGAGCTCGAGGGGATGAAGTACGCGGTGTTCGAGAAGTGCCGGGTGCATGGTGGCAAGGTCAAGAGTGCCGAGCTGAAGGAAGTTCTGGCCTCGCCCGGCGTCACCGATGCCTTCGTGGTCGAGGAAGAGACCGCGAACGGCGTGGCGATCGTTGGCGACAACTGGTGGCAGGTCGAGGCAGCGAGGGCCAAGGCGGTGATCGAGTGGAACGAGGGCCCGACCGCCGAGCAGTCGTCGGAGGGATTCGATCGTGAGGCTGCCAGGCTTGGGGGGCAGGCTCCCGAAGAGGAGCTCAAGGGCGACGGCGACGCGGCCGCGGCGCTCGGCTCGGCCGACAGGACGGTGAAGGCAGCCTATGCCTACCCGTTCCTGGCCCACGCCACACTCGAGCCACAGAACACTACCGCCCACCTTCAGGGCGACAGACTGGAGTTGTGGGCGCCCACGCAGTTTCCGCAACAGGCTCAGTCCGGGGCCGCTCAGGCAGTCGGGATCGACAAAGAGAACGTGACCGTCCACCTCACCCGAATGGGTGGTGGATTCGGTCGGCGGTTTTACAACGATCCAGTGCTCGAGGCGGCTCACATCGCCAAACGAGTCGATGGACCGGTCAAGCTGGTGTGGTCGCGCGAGGACGACATGCGCCACGATTTCTACCGGCCGGCGGGCTACCACTTCCTCGAAGGTGGCCTCGACGCAGCCGGAAAGCTCACTGCCTGGCGCGACCACTTCGTCACTTTCGGCGAGGGGCGCGCCTACGCACAGAGCGCGAACATGAGCCCGCAGGAGTTTCCGCGCGGGCTGACGCCCAACTTCTCGCTCGGAGTCTCGAAGATGCCGCTGGGCGCGCCCACGGGCGTGCTGCGCGCGCCGAGCTCGAACGCGATCGCCTTCGTCGTCCAGTCGTTCGTCGACGAGCTGGCTCATGAGGCCGGCACGGATCCACTCGAGTTCCGTCTGCAGCTACTGGCGGAGGCGGGCGCCCACGGTCGTGTGGGCGTGGACGCCGAGCGGGTGAAGGGGGTGCTGGATCTGGTGGCCGAGAAGTCGGGATGGGGCGCTACGGATCTGCCGGAGGGCACCGGCATGGGCGTCGCCTTCCACTTCAGCCACCGGGGCTACTTCGCCGAGGTCGTGCGCGCATCCGTGAGCGGGGCCGGCGAGCTCGACGTACAGAAGGTCTGGGTCGCCGGCGACGTCGGCGAGCAGATCATCAACCCGTCGAATGCTGCGAATCAGATTCAGGGCGCGGTCCTCGACGGGCTTGCCCAGGCGCTGCAGCAGGAGATCACCCTCGAAGGCGGACGAACCGCCCAGAGCAACTTCAACAGCTTCGAGTTGTTACGCATGAACCAGGCACCCGAGATAGAGGTGCACTGGCGGCTGAGCGACAACTCGCCGACCGGGCTGGGAGAGCCGGCGCTACCACCGTTGCCCCCAGCCCTGTGCAACGCGATCTTCGCCGCAACCGGGAAGCGCATTCGGTCGCTGCCCCTGTCCAAGCACGACCTGAGCTGGTCGTAGGGCCGACCCGACGACCTGTGAGTCGTCGGGCCGTGGAGGATCGATGCAGACCGAGTTCTCGAAGGAACAGCAGTTGTTTCGCGAGGTGGTGGCGCGAGCGCTGAGAGACAAGTCACCGACCGACGCAGTCCGTGAGCTGATGGCTTCGGAGCGGGGCTACGACCCCGCCGTCTGGCAGGAACTGTGTGGCGAAGTGGGTCTGTCGGGCATCCACATTCCGGAAGCCTACGGCGGCGCCGGCTACGGCCAGATCGAGCTGGGCATTGTCGCGGAGGAGATGGGGCGGACGCTGTACTGCGGCCCGTTCTTCGCGTCGGCCGTGATGGCGGCCTCGGCGCTGCTCGAAGCCGCGACCGACGTGCAAAGGCAGACGCTGCTACCGGGTATCGCATCGGGGGAGACGATCGCCACCCTCGTGGTCGACGATCTGAACGATCTGACCCGTGTCGGCAGCTCGATTCTGGATAAGGACGGCGGGCTCTCGGGTGTCGCGCCTATCGTTTTGGACGCGCACGTCGCGACGATCCTGATCGTCGTGGCGGGTAGCGACGACGGAGGCGCCCTCTACTCGCTAGGGCCACAAGACGGGGGTGTTTCGGTCGAGCCCCTTGAGGAGTTGGACCCGACCCGGAAGCTGTGCCGCGTCACGCTCGACAAGGCCTCGGGCACGAAGCTCGGCGAGGTGAGCGACGCGGCGCTGAACCGAATCTGGGACCATGTCTCGTCGGCCTTGGCCCACGAGATGATCGGCGGCGCGCAGCGGCTCTTGGAGTCGACGGTCGAGTACACCTTGGTGCGGTACCAGTTCGGTCGCCCCATCGGCTCCTTCCAGGCTTTGAAGCACCGTTGCGCCGACCTGCTGATGGAGATCGAGATCGCCCGCGCCCTCGTCCACCATGCGGCGCGCTGCCTCGACGCCGTCGAGGGCGAGCCCTACGCCGCCTCGATGGCGAAGGCCGCCGCGGCCGACGCCTACATGAGCGCCGCCCGAGCGGCCATTCAGCTCCGTGGCGGTATCGGCTTCACCTGGGAGAACGACACCCATCTGTGGTTCAAGCGCGCGAAGGGCTCCGAGGTGCTCTGCGGAACCCCGACGATTCACCGCGAGCGCATGATGAGCCTTCTGGAGGCGGCGTCATGACGAGCGACGAGATCCGTGCCGAGGCGGGCGCCTGGCTCGATGAGCACTGGTCGCCCGATCGGCCGCTGCTCGAGTGGCGCAACCTCGTGATCGACGCCGGCTGGGCTGCTCCACACTGGCCGAAGGAGTGGTACGGGCGTGGCTTCACGCTCGAGCAGACGGACTTGGTCGAAGATGTCTTCAATGAGCGGGGCGCGGTACCCGCGGCCAAGATCGGTCCACGCCGACTGGCGTCGGAGACCATCCTCGCCTGCGGCAGCGACGATCAGAAGCGCCGCTATCTGCGCCCGATCCTCACCGGCGAACACACCTGGTGCCAGCTCTTCTCGGAGCCCGGAAGCGGCTCCGACCTGGCGGGCATGACGACGCGCGCGGAGCTCGTCGGCGGCGGTTGGGTCCTGAACGGCCAGAAGGTCTGGAACACCAGCGCCCACCATGCCGACTTCGGCCTCCTGGTCGCCCGCAGCAACTGGGACGTGCCGAAGCACCAGGGCATCAGCTACTTCCTACTCGATATGCGCCAGCCCGGGGTGGAGGTGCGACCGCTCAGGCAGATGAACGGGCATCAGTCGTTCAACGAAGTGTTCATGTCCAATGCGGAGGTGCCGTCGGAAGACCTGGTCGGCGAGGAGGGCGGCGGCTGGCACGTCGCCACGACCACCCTGTCTTTCGAGCGTCGCGGCTTCGGTCGGCGCCCGACCGGCGAGGGGATTCAGGGTTCGCACGATGGGAAGATCTACCGGGAGTATGCAGAGGAGGTGGCGCTCGCCACCGAGCCCTACACCTGGTATCCCCAGCGCGAGGGTCGGGTCGATCTGGTCGTACCACGTGCGCGGGAGACCGGTACCATCCAGGACCCTGCAGTGCGCCAGGAGATCGCGAAGCTCCTTTGTCTGTCGCGCGGCGCCTCACTCGCCTCCGCCGCGGCTGAGGCCAAGCGCAAGGCCGGCACCACCGAGATCATCCCGGCCGGCTCGATCGGTAAGCTCGCCGCGAGCGTGATCGCGCGCCAGGCGTCCCACGTCCACACCCTGATCTCCGGTGCTGACGCCATGGTGCGCGGGCCGGAGTCGGCGCAGGGCGGCGTCATCGCCGAGGTCCTCGTCTCAGTTCCAGCTATATCGATCGCAGGCGGTACCGACGAGATCCAGCGCAACATCATCTCCGAGCGCGTCCTCGGCATGCCGAAGGGGCACCGCGCGGACAAGGGGCCCTTTCGCGACATTCCGCGAAACTAGGGCGCACGACGGAAGGCGTCAGGCTAAGGAGGAGGCCGGAGGCTGCGGGCGATCAGGTACCGGAGAACTTCGGCTCCCGCTTCTCGGTGAAGGCCAGCACGCCTTCCTTGGCGTCGCTCGTCTGACTACAGACCTGTTGCGCCTGGGTCTCGAACTCGAGCGCCTCGCGCAGGTCGGGCTCCATGGTTCGGTAGATGGCCCGTTTGGAGAACCGGATGGCGACCGGTGGCCCGGCCGCCAGTGTTGCCGCGAGCTCGAGCGTTCTCGGCATCAGCGCGTCGGGTTCGGCGAGCTCGGAGACGATGCCCAGCTCAAGCGCCTCCTGCCCATCGATCATCCTCCCCGACCAGATGAGCTCGCATGCCTTTGCCGTGCCCACGAGGCGCGGCAGGAAGAAGGTGCCGCCCCAATCCGGGTGCAGGCCGCGGCGAGAGAAGGTTTGGCCGAGGCGCGCGGTCGTCGAGGCCAGGCGGATGTCGCAGGCGAGGGCGATGCTCATGCCCGCACCCGCCGCCGGCCCGTTGATGGCGGCGAGGATGGGCTTCGTGGAGCCACGCATCGCGAGGATCACGCGGTCGCGGATCGGCGCGATTCGCTCCTGAAGGGGGTTGGTCGTTCCGCTCTCGTGCGCTTCTCGCATGGCCTTCACGTCGCCGCCGGAGCAGAACCCCCGGCCGGCCCCAGTAAGCACCATCACCCGTACCTCGTCGTTCTGGTCGCTTTGGGTGACCGCTTCGAGAAGCTCGCGGCGCATCGTCGGCGTCAGCGCGTTGAGGCGATCGGGCCGGTTGAGTGTGATGGTCGCGACCTGATCCGCGACGTCGTAGACAATGTGCTCGAAGCCCATGGCGTGTCTCCTCCTGAAGAGCTCATGCGCCTCGCAGTGGGCGAAAGAACTCGCGCAGATCTCGCACCAGCAGGTCCGGCTCTTCGATCGCCGGAAAGTGCCCACCGGTGTCGTGCACGGTGTGCAGCGTGACGTTCTCGGGAAGCCCGGCGCGGAAGGACTGTGGCAGCCTCGAGCGCGACGGGATGCCCACGAACTCCAGAATGCCCATGGGCACCGTCACCGGCTCGTTGCCGCGAGGCCTGGGTCCGGATCGCCAGAACCCGTTGGCGTGGTAGTAGCGGACGCTGGTTCCGATGGTCCGCGTGTGCCAGTAGATCGACACCAGCGTGAGGATCTGATCCTTGCTGAAGCGTGTCTCGACGTCGCCGTCACAGTCGCTCCACGAGCGCAGCTTCTCGGTAATCCACGCCGCCAGCCCGATCGGAGAGTCCGTCAAGCCGTAGGCCAGCGTCTGGGGCTTGGTGCCCTGGATCCGCTGATAACCGGTCTCGTCGACCGACCAGGCCTCGCCACTGGCGAGGTACTGGCGCTCGGCGTCAGTCTGGGGGTCGCGCTGGAGGCGCGGCGGCGTGCCTGGCGTGACAACGCCCAGCAGATGCTCTGAATAGCGCCCACCCAGGATTCGCGTCACACCCGCTCCCCAGTCGCTGCCGTACGCGCCGAAGCGCTCGTAGCCGAGCTTGTCCATGAGCGCCACCCACAACTCGGCGGTGCGGTTCATGTCCGTGCCCGCCGCTGGCTCGCCGGAGAAGCCGAAGCCCGGGATCGAAGGCACGATCACGTCGAAGGAGTCTGCGGCGTTCCCGCCGTGCGAGGCCGGATCGGCCAGCGCCCGGATCGACGGCAGCATCTCCCAGATCGTCCCTGGCCAGCCGTGTGTCAGCAGCAGCGGCATCGACGAAGAACCGCGACCCTCTTCCCGCACGAAGTGGAGAAGCTGGCCGTTGACGGTGGTCGTGTAGTGGTCGAACGCGTTCAGCTCGGCCTCGTGAATACGCCAGTCGTACTTGTCGCGCCAGTAGGCAACCAACTCCTCGAGATACGCGCGGTCCGTCCCGCTGGCCCACCGCTCGCCCGGCGAGTCGGGCGGCCACCGCGGTGACCGCAGGCGCCGCTTCAGATCATCGAGCTCCGCGTTGCTGACGCGAATCGTGAAGGGATCGACGTCCGTCGCAAGAGCTGGCGCGCCATGTGCCGGGGATGCACCGAACCCGAATCCGGTGGCTCGCGGTCCGAACGCTGCCCACGCCAAGGCGGCGGCCGTGAGTTTCACGAATTGTCGACGAGCTTGTTTCACTCCACCTCCCAGCTTCCTGCCTCGTCCATGCTCTTGCGATAGCCGGCCAGGCAGTACCAGAAGAGGATAGCCGCCAGGGGCTTGAAGATCCCGTTGACGGTGGCGATGGAGTAGTGGATCTTGCTGTCGTCTTGGTACAGGAAGTCGGTGAGCGCCGCCAGGGCGCTGGTGCCGAAGGCCATGCCGATGAAGCTCGTCATGAAGATGTAGAACGCCGTCGTCTGACCACGCATCTGGTTGGGCGTGATCGGTTGGAACGACGCCGCCATCACTCCCAGATACGAGCTCGAGAACACCATCGCTGGCCAGAGCAGAATAAAGGTGAGAGTCGCGCTTCCTGCGAGGGGAGCCGCGACCGAGGGCACGATCGTGATGATGGTGGTGGCCAGAAGCGTGCGGACGTAGGCGTCCTTGTAGCCGCGCTCGGCCAACCGGTTCGCGATCCAGGGGCCCATCATGACGCCGAGGAGGCCGGATGTGATGGTGATTGTGCCGAAGATCGAGCCGGCCGCGCTCCGGTTCATGCCGTAGTTGCGCACCAGGAACTCGGGGTACCAGGCCGAGCCACCGTATCCGGCCATCGATAGCAGCGCCGAGCCGAAGAACAGCGCGAGATAGACCCGCTTGCGCTCCCACAGAAAGCGCACCAGAGTGCGGAGGGGCAGGTGCTCTCTTGCGCTGCGCGAGACCGCCAGCTCCTTGCGCCGGGGCTCGACGATCGTGAGCACCAGAAGCGCCATGATCACTCCAGGCAGCCCGACCGTGAGCAGCGTCGCCTGCCAAGGCTGGACCGTGCCCACGAGAGGAAGGTCCATCGGCCCGATGCGCGTGTAGCGGTCGATGAAGAAGCCGCCGACGATGAAGGCGAGCCCGCCGCCGACGGTCACCGCCGTCTTGTAGAACGACATGGCGTAGCCGAAGTGTCTCGGGCGATAGCTGTCGGTGATGATCGAGTAGGCTGGCGGCGCCAGACCCGACTCGCCCACCCCAACGGCCATGCGGGTCGCGAAGAGCTGCCCGAAGCTGGTGGTCAGCCCGCAGGCGGCCGTAGCCAGGCTCCAGAAGCCGACGCTGCCGGCGACGATGGCTCTGCGCGAGTGGCGGTCCGCGAGCCGACCCAATGGCAGACCGGCGAGGCTGTAGGGAATCGCGAACGCGAAGCCGGCAAGGAGGCTGTACTGGAAGTCCGTGATCGCGAACTGCTCGCGAATCGGACCGACGAGGAGCGAAAGGATGTGGCGGTCGAGAAACGAGAGAACGTAGACGATGAAGAGGAGGATCAGCCCGTAGTTGGCGGCCGCGAAGGGGGGGTAGTCGCGCGAGCTGGCATCGCCCCGGGGTGCTGTATCGGCGTTGGACGCCAGAGGCCCGCGGGTCAACTCCTTTCGCCGCTCCGCCGCCGGTTCCAGCCTTCGAGCGCGCCGCTCATGTCGAGCAGCTGGTCGCGATGAGCGACCAGATCCTCGTAGGTCGCGTCAGTCCCCAGATCGACCTCCTCGTTGTTGAAGATCGCGCAGGTGGAGAAGCGGCCGCTCCCGGCCTGGATGATCTTGCCGGTGGGGGCGTCTTCGCTGCACATGAAGATCACGGCGGGGGTGACGAGCCGAGGGTGCAACTCGGGGTCGGGATCTTCCCAGTTGAGGTCCTGCCGTCCAGGGATGGTGGCAATGAGGCGTGTCGCGGCGCTCGGCGCCAGGCCGTTGACATGAACGTTCTTACGGGAGCCCTCGATCGCGAGCACGTTGATCAGGCCCAGCATGCCCATCTTCGCCGCTCCGTAGTTGGCCTGGCCGAAGTTGCCGTAGATGCCGGAGGTGGAGCTGGTCATGACGATGCGGCCGTAGCCCTTGTCAACCATGATCGGCCAGGCGGCGTGGGTGACGTAGGCGGTGCCGTTGAGGTGGACGTCGATCAGGAGGTCCCAGTCGGCCAGATCGAGCTTCTTGAAGGTCTTGTCGCGCAGGATGCCGGCGTTGTTGACCAGGATGTCGACGGTGCCGAACTCTGCGACGGCGTCGTCGACGATCGACTTGGCACCTTGTCTGTCGGCGACCGAGGCCTTGTTTGCAATGGCGACGCCACCCGCGTCACGTATCTCCTGCACGACTGCGTCGGCCATATCGCTCGCCCCGGTGCCGTCGCCGCTCCCTCCGAGATCGTTGACAACGACCCTGGCGCCGCGGCGCGCGAACTCCAGCGCGTGTTGTTTGCCCAGTCCGCCGCCGGCGCCGGTGATGATGACTACCTTGTTCTGAAACTCACTCACGAGACTTTCCTCCTCTAGCTGGCTCGCCCGACACCCGTTCGGGGTCGGGGCCAAGAGTAGCGGTTTCGAGCTTGACAGCGGGGAACGGACCGGTGCTCAGCTTCTGGCCCGTGCCTCCGATCTCTCGGCGCGAGTTGAGGAGCTGACTCAACGGAATGCGGGTCGGCCCCGGTTGTGGCCAGTGACGCTCGGTCTGGCGACGCCCTTGACTCATGCGCCCTCCGTGGTCCTCGCCGGGCTTACGAATGGCCTGGTTCGGACCGATTCGCTCGGGGCCGCCGCGTGTACCGACGCGGAGCCGGCCCCCTCGCTCCGGTGGCTGGACGGCCCGATGTCACTCGAAGAACCTACGTTCTCTTCCGACACGGGCGACGAGAGTGCCGACTTCACAATGGATTCGACAGCCCATGAGGAGACCCCAGATGCAGTTCACTAGCGCTTCTACCGGAATTGTCATCGTTCTCGTAGCCGTCCTCGCCGGAGTGTTTTCACTTTCTGCCCTCGGGGACGGGAGGAGCTCTCCGAACGACGCTCTTCTCGACCGCGTCGTGGCGCTGGAGGAGGAGGTCGCGGCGCTACACACACGCGGCACAACGCTACTCGTCTTCTGGGAGACTTGGTGCCGCCGAGGTCGGCGAGAAGAAGCAGGCCTTCGAGGCCTATCTCCGGGCGATGGAGCTCTTCCGCTTCGGCTATCTGCCCGACAACTTCACGCGTGAAGAGCGCCGATCGTTTGGCAAGTTCAGGGATGCCTACCTGGCAGCCAGCCGCTACTTCTCCTGGCGCTTCGAAGTCGTCGAGGTTCCCTTCGAGGGCAACCAGATCGTCGTGCATCTGCACCGCCCCATTGGCGTCGACCGACCCCCGTTGGTCCTCTATACGGGCGGGATGGACGGATCCAAGGAGAGTGGACGCGGCGCTGCCGCCGAGCTGGTCGCGCGCGGCTTCTCGCTGCTCCACCAGGGGGTGGTGGGCAGCGGCGAGAAGACCATCTCGACGCCGCTTCTCATCCTCAACGGCGGACGCGACACGCTGTCGCCGATCCGAGACATGAAGATGCTCGAGGCAGCCGCTGAGGACGCCGAGATGTGGATTTTCGGACTGGCCGGTCACTGCGGCGGCCGCTACGGCGCGCTGTTTAGCGAGGACGTGATCCGTTGGCTCGTGGAGCGGCTCTAGCCCGCCGCGCTCCCCGACTCCATCACCTGCCGCCGCCGCTGGCCTGGTACTCCGACTCGAGCAGTCTGGCACCGCGCAGCACGTTGCCCATCGCGTAGTTGCCCTCGTGGCAGGCGTACTCGTAGACCCTGGCGTCCTTCGCCTTCCATTCGTACTCGCCCGCCCAGGGCCCTGTCCACGCGGTCGGGTCGTCGACGCGGAAGTTGTAGAGCAGGTTGCCTTCAGGGGTGCGTGAGAAACGCTCGGTGATGGTGAGGTTCTCGTCGCCACCGTAGAGGCCCGTGTCGTTGCGGAAGTTCTTGGTCTCCACCACCAGGGTGTCGCCATCCCAGTGGCCGACTCCCTCGCCGAGCCACCTGCGGTTCGCGTCCGTCGACGGGCCGTGCTCGCCGTTCATACGTACGATGCGTGCGTCGTGGACCATCTCGGCGAGGATCACGACGTGGCTCTCGGTCTGGATGATGCTGAGGTAGTTGTTGTAGAGGCTCGGCAGCATCGGCGGGCCGCCGCTGAACCCGAGGATGCAGCGCTCGGCCAGAGCGAGACTTTCGGGACCGTCGAAGGGCCCGGGCCGGTCGTGATCGAGCCACGAGGCGGTGCCGTCGTTGTTGTGGGCGAACGAGGAGAAGTTCGTTGCCATCTTCTGCATGCCCTTGGGCGTCATAGGCGGACGACGACCGTTCTTGGGCTCGTAGATGAGCGAGGTGCGGAACTTGCCGTCGACCATCGCGGCCTCCGAGCCGGGGTCGATCCAGAAGATGTTGTAGCCACCCACGCCCCCGCCGCCGAAGCGGTTGTCGCCGTCGCCGCCCTTTGGCGGCGCCTCGCGGTCCGCGCCAACTCCCTTGTCGGCCTCGGCCGTTGCCCAGAAGCTGGCCTGCTGCTCTTCGAGCTTCTTGGCCTCTTCCGCTGACAGGTAGAGGTTGTCGCCGAACTGTGCCGGGCGATCGACGGGAGTGACTGTGCCGGCATCATAGGTGCCGGAGAGGTCGGGCTTGCCGTTCGCGGTTCGTTTGACGCTGTCATCGGCGGCGAGAGCCGGTAGCGTGATCAGAACCGCAACGATGATGAGAGTTGGGATCTTGTGCATGAGAGGGACCTCCTCGAGGTCTCGAAGATGAGTGTGTGCGCGGAAAATGGTAGCACTGCCCGGGTCGGGTCCTGCGCTGATTCAGTTCTGAGCGCCGGCGAAGGGCTCGGTCACGCTCGCGCCGTCGGGAGGGGTGTAGCTGAAGCTGCCGGCAGGGACGTCCTCGGCGTCGAGATAACGCAGATCCTCGAACGTCAGCATTTCCTGCATGGCGAGGATCTGGGCCATCGGTTCGACACTGCCGCCGCTCAGCATTCCCTGAACACCGGCGGTGGCTGGCATCCTCTCAATGTCCGCGATGGCTACCCGGACCACCCGGAGGCCGCCCATCATCGGATTCTCGACCCGAACCGTTGTTCTCATATGAAACCTCGTTGGCGGGCGATCTGTGGAGTGGACCGTGAAGGACAGGATACCGCTCGCGTTCGTCGAGGTAGCCCGCAGGACGGCTCCCGCATTCGAGCTAGGCGTGGACTGGGACCTGTTCAACGACCTCTTCGAGCTTGCGCATGTGCTCTGGCGTCGACAGCTCGCCTCCCAGCGTGCGCAGGCAGAGGTGAGTGAGGCCGATCTTCCGCCAGCCCTTGACGCGGTCCTTCCATTCGTCCTCACGCGGGCCTACCACCGCCACCCCCGCCTCGGTGCCGATCGTGCTGGGGTCACGGCCGGCCGCCTCCGCTGCGATGCGGATGCCGCCGTCCACGACCGGGAACTCCTCCGGGCTACACAGCACGAAATAGCCGTCGGCCCACCGGCCGATGCGGCGCACGATAGGCGCGCTGGGCACCGAGCGGGCGCCGATCCAGACCGGAATCGGGCGTTGCACGGGCAGCGGGTCGAGGCCGGCGTTGGAGACCCTGTCCCAACGACCCACGTACTCGACCGTCTCCTGAGTCCACAGCAGTCGGAGCAGTTCGAGCTGTTCGTCGCATCTAGCGCCGCGGGTGGCGAAGTCCTGGCCCATGGCCTCGTATTCGTCGCGACTGCCGCCGACGCCGATCGCGAAGCGAAGCCGACCGCCGGACAGGCAATCGAGCTCGGCCGCCTGCTTGGCGATGAGCGCGGTCTGGCGCGAGGGCAGCACGATCACCGAGGGGACGAGCTCGATGGTCTTGGTCGCGGCCGCAATCCACGCCAGAAGCATCATCGGCTCGTGCAGATGACCGCTCTTCGGGCGCAGCACCAGGTCGGGCACGCGAAGGTGGGTGAGGCCGAGCCCTTCGGCAGTCTGGGCGAAGTCCTTCAGGGCACCGAGATCGTCGCGCATCTCCCGGACCGGGAGGGAAACTCCGATTCGCATGAATGGGCTCCTGGGTTGGGATTGTCGTAGCTGGCTCGACTCAAGCACGCAGACGCGGGAGGACCTCGCTCGTCAGTTGCGCCGCGGCCTCGCGTGCCTCGGGTGGCTTCGCGGCGAGGTTCGGACCGGCCACGGCGAACTTGTCGAGTCCCAGCTCGACGAGGGTTTCGAAGCGCTCGACGCAATGGTCGGCACCGCCCACAATGGCGTAGCCGTCAATGAACTCGTCGGTGAGTGCGGTGGTCTGTTGGCTGCCATGTTGGCCGTGCGCGTTCATGTCGTAGCGAGCGTGAAGGTTGCGAAACACCTCCGACTGGGCCTCGTCGGCGGGCCCGGAGACCTCGCCGTACATGGCCGAGAAGCGAGCGAAGAGCCCGGTTGACGCGCGCCCGATCTCTCGGGCCGTCGCCGGATCCTCATGGCAGACGACGTTGATGTAGGCGCCGAACCTCAGTGATTCCGGGTCGCGCCCCGCCTCGGCCGCCGCTCGGCGAGCCGTTTCGATGCCCCACGCCACCCGCTTTGGGTCGGCGCCCAGTGCCAACATGACGCGATCTGCGTGGCGGGCCGCGATGCCGATCACCTTCGGCCCGGTGGCCGCGACCTCGACCGGTACTTTCGGCCCCTCACCGATCCAGCGGATGGAGCTGGCCGAGGGTGCGTGAGCAAGCTTCAGTGTGTCGACCGGATGCGCGGCCTCGGCGGCCACACCCGCCCGCTCGAACGGAACTTCCTTGCCGCCGAGATAGGTCTGCAGGTTATCGAGGTACTCCTCGAACCAACCGAGCCTCGCCGGCGCTCTGCCGAGATGCGCCAAGGCGCTGTCGCCGCGGCCTATGCCGAGCACCATACGACCGCGCGACACCCGCTGGACCGAGAGTGCGGAAGAGGCGGTGACCGCCGCGTGCCGGGTGACCGGGTTCGTCACCGAAGTTTCCACGCCCAGTCGGTCGGTTGCCCTTGCCGCCAGTGCGAGGCAGACGTAGGGGTCGCCCGACAGGTTCTGCGAGTCCACCACCAGCATGCCGTCCCACCCGTCGGACTCGGCCCTCTCAGCGAAGGCCGCGCTGCGAGTGGGGGCCGCGACAGTGGAGGTCCAGAACTCCATCTAGACTGCCCGAGCGCTCTATTTCGACGCGGTCTTTGCCGCTGCCTCTTGAGCTCGGGCACCGGCGAGGATGCCCTCCATGCCGTAGTTGCCCTCGTGGCAGGCGTACTCGAAGATCGCGTCCTCGGATTTTCGGAGTGGAATCATCGCCGTCCACGGCGCTCTCCAGGTCTGTGGATCTTCGAGCGTAGCCACGTACTCGAGCGTGTCAGCGCCGACGCGGGTGAGCCTCTCGACGAGCTTGAGGTCACCCGTGGCTCCCCGGTAGCCCCCGTTCTCGGAGAAGTTCCGGGTTTCGATCACCAGCGTTTCGCCCTCCCAGTGGCCGCGCGCGTCGCCGAGCCAGAGCCGGATGTCGTCGGGTAGCCGTGGCCTGTCGGCGATCGGAATGACACGCGCATCGTGAATCATCTCCATGACGATTACAACGTGGTCCTTCGACTGGATGATCTGGTAGTAGCTGTTGTAGCCGGCGCCCAGGCGAGGCACGCCGAAGCTGATGCACCGCTCGCCGAGGCTGCGGTCTTCAGGCCCATGGGCCGGCCGTCTGCGAGCGGCGAGCCTGGCGGCGGCGAGCTCCTTCGCCTCCTCGGTCATCTCGGGCAGGCGGCCGTTCGGGGGATCGACGATCAGCGACGTGCGGTTGTCCCAATCGCGCTCGGCGAGCCAGAACTGGTTGTAGTTGCCGGTTCCGCTGTCGCGGGAGGTAAAGGACTCGGCGTCGGCGAGGGCGGCGTTGAAAACTGAGTCGCCGAAGGCGGCGTCACCCGCTTCCAGCGAGAAGAGCTCGTTCGCCTTGGCCTTGAGCTTCACCAACTCGGCCTCTGTCAGGGCCGCTCGATCGCCGAGGATCTCGGGCCGCTGCAGGGGAGTCGCGCTGTTGTTGGCCCAGACGCCCTGCAGGTCGGGATGGCCGTACACGTTGCGCGGCGTAGTCCAGGTTTTGTCGGCGGCCGCGGCGCCGAAGGCAGCGCTTGAGCAGAGAAGCAGTGCGAGTGCGGTCCCCGCTGCTCGTTCAGCGTTGTCTCTGGTCATGGTGGCCTCCTTGTGAGGTTGGGCGTTCTCAAAGCGTACCAGGCCGGCCTAGAGGAGGTCGCCGCCGGCCGCCGGCGCGGTCGTGCCGAACTGCTCGTAGGCCTTGATCACGTTGCGGCCGACACGCCAGCGGTGGACCTCGTCGGGCCCGTCCACCAGTCTCTGGCTGCGCACGGAGGTGTACCAGCGGGCGAGCGGCGTGTCGTGGCTGTAACCCAAGGCGCCGTGCAGCTGTAGAGCCGTGTCGACCACGTTGTGCACCATATGGGCGAGAAACACCTTGGCGATGGAGTTCTCCTGGCGCAGGTCCATGCCGTTCTCCGCCTTGTAGGCGATGTGCAGCAGTACCAGGCGTGCCATGTAGAGCTCCGAGGCGCAGTCGGCGAGCATCCACTGCACACCCTGGCGGTCGGCGAGCCGCTTGCCGAAGGTGGTACGGCCGGTGACGTGCTTCGCAGCCAGATCCAGCGCGCGCTGCGCCATGGCGACGTTGTGCATGCCGTGACGAAGCCGGCCGTAGGCGAGCCGGTGTTGACCCATGGCGAAGCCGTTACCGCGGCCGCCGAGCAGGTTATCGGCTGGGACGACGAGATCCTTGATCTCGATCTCTGAGTGGGTGCCGCCGAGAGCCTCGCGAATCGGCGTCTCCGGATTCATATTCGCGATGTTGCGGATGATGTTGTAGCCCGGGTTGGGAAGCTCGACGATGAAGGTCGAGAACTGCCGGTGGCGGGCCGCGTCGGGATCGGTCTTAGCCATGACGACGGCGATGTCGGCGACGCTCGCTGAGGAGCTGAACCACTTCTCGCCGTTCAGCACGTAGTTGTCGCCGTCCTGAACGGCGGCGGTCTGCATGCCGGTGGCATCGGCGCCGGCCGCTTTCTCGGTCATCGAGTAGCAGATGCGCTTCTCGCCGTTCAAGAGCGGCTTGAGGAACGTCTCTTTCTGGTGATCGGTGCCGTGCTCGAGCAGCGTCAGCATGGTGGCATCGTCAGGACCCTGGGTGTTGAGGGCGTGAGCACCGAGGATGCTCTCGCCGAGCTCCATCTGCACCAGCGCGTTGGCCAGCGGGCGAAGGCCCATGCCGCCGTACTCCTTGGGGATGAACGGGCACCACAGGCCCTGCTCACGGGCCTTGGCGCGAAGCTCAGGTAGCACCGCGGCGAGGCCGCGCTCCTCGAGCTCGTCCTCCGCGGGGATGCAGTGCTCCTGAACGAACTGACGGACCGTCTGTCGGATGACCTTGGTTTCTGCGGGGATCTCGAAGTCGATCAATGTGCACTCCTTAGTGTGAGGGCGACCTATTTCTCGGGGAAGACGGCGAAGGCTTCGATCTCGATCAGCCAGTCGGCAACGACCAGCGCTGCCACACCGACGGTTGAGCGGGCCGGCTTGGTCGGGTTCTGGTCGGTGCCGAAGACCTCTCCGAAGGCGGCTGACCAGCCCTGCATGTCGATGCGGTCGTCGTTTTGCGGATCCGGGACGAGGTAGGCGCGGATGTAGACGACGTCGTGCATCGTCAGCCCCTGCTCTGCGAGCTGTGCCTCGATGCGCTTCAGGATGCTGGCCGCCTGGGTGCGGGTGTCTCCGTAGCGCGCTCGCGTGCCACGCTTCGCGTTCGGGTCGGCGACGCCCGGTACGGTGCCGCTCGTCCAGACGGTTGCGCGGTTGGCGGGAATGATCACGCCGCCCGAGATCGGAGAATTCGGGTTGCCGTAGAACTCCACTTCGTCTGGAGCCGATTGTGCCGCTACCGTTGCGGCAGTCAGGAGAATCAGGACCGACAGCAGTCGCGTCATCGTGCGCACCTCAGTCTTGTGTGGCATCGTCTGGAAGGCTCTTGAAACGAATGAAGCGGCAGTCTTACATATGGATCCCGTTCGCAGCGGCGTCGTTGTGCGCCGGCTGTGCAGCGTTAGGGGGCGCGGCGGACGCGCATCCGGTGGCTCCGCCGAGTCGGGCCTCGGCCGTGGGATTCGTGTCCGAGGCTCAGGTGGCGAGGGGTCGCGCCACCTTCGAGTTGTCCTGTGGGGAGTGCCACACCACTAGCGAGCTTTCAGGTGACGACTTCGATTGGACGTGGCGCCGGCAGACCGCGTGGCAGCTTTTCAAGTCGGTGTCGGCGACGATGCCGGAAGACGATCCCGGCGGCCTGTCACGCGACGCCTATGTCGATGTCGTGGCCTTCGTTCTGAGCCTGAACGGCTACGTGTCTGGCGGTGTGGATCTAGTCGTCTCGGAGGCGAGCCTGAGCGAGATCGCGCTCGGTCGAGGCGCGCCGAGACGACGGAAGTAGCGCCAGATGGCCGTCGACCGCAGACAGTTTCTCAAGAGTGTCGGCGTCGGTGCCGGGCTGTCGGTGACCGGGGCGCGTTTGACGCTGGGACAGACGCCTGAGGTCGTCGTCATCGGTGCAGGAGCGTTTGGCGCCTGGACCGCTCTGAACCTGCGCCGCCTCGGCGCGAGGGTGACCGTCGTCGACGCCTACGGCCCCGCGAACTCGCGGGCAACGTCGGGCGGAGAGACGCGGGGCGTGCGCAGCTCCTACGGGGATCGTCGGCACGGTCGTCAGTGGGCAGTCTGGGCCAAGGATGCGATCAGGCGCTGGCAGGCCTGGGATATGGAGCTGGAGGATCGCCTGATCCAGCCGCTCTTCTACAACACTGGCGATCTCATCCTGCGTGACGAGGTCACGCCCTACGTCGAGGACACACGCGCCAACTGGGACGCTATCGGCGCAGCCTACGAAGTGCTCGACCCAGACGAGGTGCGCCGGCGCTGGCCCTGGATCCGCTACGAGAATCTGGTCGTCGGCCTCTACGAGGCCGATGCGGGAGTCGTGCGTGCACGTCGCGCGATAGGCACCGTGACGCGGGTGTTCAGGGACGAAGGCGGCGTCTTTCGAATCGGCCGCGCCCGCCTTGGGCGCCGTGACGGGCGGCTCCTGCTGGATATCGGGGTCGACACCGCCGACTCGTTGGCCGCGGCGAGTTTCGTCTTCGCCGGCGGCCCGTGGTATCCGAAGCTCTTTCCCCAACTCATGGGCAAGCGGCTGCGCACCTCGATCGGCCACACGTTCTATTTCGCGATCCCCGACCAGCGCTTCCGCTTCCCCAACATGCCCAGCTGGGGCGTTCCTGGCGCCACTGGATGGCCGGCACTAGGACCCGATCACCGTGGCTTCCGCGTGCGCACGGGCGGCCGCCCGCCCGAAGACCCCGACCTGAGCGACCGCTGGATCCCGCTGGAGTATCACGATAGGCCGCGGGAGATCCTGGACCTGCATTTCCCCGATCTCGCGGGGGCGCCGATCAACGAAACACGCGCGTGCCACTACGAGTCGAGCGTGGACTCGAACTTCATCGTCGACGCGCATCCCGACTTCGACAACGTCTGGATCACCGGCGGCGGCTCGGCCGAGGGCTTCAAGTTCGGCCCCGTTCTCGGCGAGTACATCGCCAATCGCGTGCTCGGCGTCGAAGACGACCCGGCCCTGGCACGAGCGTTTCGTCTGAAAGAGGAAGAGTTCGAGGACGACGCTTGAGGCGTACACTTCGCACGTTGGGAGCTCTGCTATGAGTCTGTTCACCTTCCTGCTCGGTCTGTTGGTCTATTTCGTCATCCGGGTCGGAATCCGTGGCTTTTTCACGGTTCGCCCCGACGAGCGGGCCGTCAAGACGAGCTTCGGACGGGCCGAACGGCTCGGTGGCGAGCCAGCGGAGGATCCGATGCTCAGCGATGACGAGCGGGAGCGCTACCGCTATCCCCAGGTCCGGGTGATTCCGCCGGGCGGGCCGTACATGAAGATGCCCTGGCAGAGGGTCCACAAGGTCTCGGTCGCCACCCAGGCGGTCGACATCGTGTGGGACCCGACCAAGCAGCAGGACACGATCGAGGCTGTCACCAAGGACAACCTCACGACCGGGGTCACCGGTCAGCTGCGCTACAAGGTCAGTGAAAGCAACCTCTACCCGTTTCTGTTCGGCGTGCTCAGCCCGCTGCAGCACGTAATGGGGTACTTCGTCTCGGTACTACGTGAGCGCATCGCG
>JAYZDP010000159.1:0-4954 GCA_036337765.1 Acidobacteriota bacterium | reverse complement strand
GAGAAACGGGCTCCGGGGCGAGCACGTTGAGGCCGGCCTCGCGCAGACTTTGAACGACCTCCTCGTGGCCCGGAACCGTGAGTGACGCGAGCACGAGGTCCGGCTCGAGGGCGACGACCTTCTCAACGTCGACGCCGAGATCCGGGCCCACTCGAGGTAGCTCTGCAACGACGTCGGCCGGGTAGTCAGAGTGGTCATCGACTCCGACCAGAAGCTCCTCGAGCCCGAGCGCGCAGACGATCTCCGTGTTGGAGCAGGCTGTCGAAACGACGCGCACTCGGTGTTCGGCTACGCTTTCGCGCTGGGCCGAGACGAGACGGCCTCGTGCCAGCGTTTCAGGTTGGCCTGATCGTCGCCGATGCCGATGCGCGCCACGCGACCGAAGTCGATGCCGATGAGCGCCGTGATGTCGGCGATGGTGTAGTTGTCGCCGGCGATGTACTCGCGGTCCGACAGAACGGAGTCGAGCCACTCCATACGCTTGAGGGCATTGTCCTTCGAGACTACGCCGAACTCGTTCACCTGGGTGATGCGTCCCTTGAAGAAGTCGTTGGTGTGCCGAAACGCGTTCATGATCGGCACGGCCAGCTCGTACTCCATGCGACGGTTCCACATCTCGACGACGGCCTGATCCTGCGGATCGGTACCCATCAGCGGCGGCTCGGGCTGCAGAGCCTCGAAGTAGCGGCAGATGGCCACGCTCTCTGCGACGCAGGTGCCGTCGTCGAGCTCGAGCATGGGCACGCCGCCCATCGGGTTCTTGTCGATGTAGGGCGACTTGCGGTTCTCGCCAGCGGCGATGTCGACCGGGACGATCGGTACCTCGATGCCCTTTTCGGCAAGAAAGATGCGGACCCGGCGGGGATTCGGCGCCTGGGGAAAATCGTAGAGCTTCACTTCGTCTCCTTGGCGTTGGCAATACGGAAAGAGGGAGCGATGATAGTAGATCGTCGGCCGCAGGCTGTGTAGCATGCGCACCCCCGAAGGTTCGGGGCCAACTCGTGAGGGAGACATGTCCGAATTACTTCCGTCGGTCGCGGTCATCGGAGGCACGGGAGACTTGGGTGGGGGCCTCGCTCGGCGATGGGCGGCTGCCGGCTACAGGATCATCATCGGCTCACGCACGCAGGAGAAGGCGGACAACGCGGTCACGGACATCAAGGCCGATGTTGGCGAGAGCGACGTCGTCGGGATGGAGAACCCCGCGGCTGCCGCAGCTGCGGATATCGTCGTCTTGACGGTGCCCTTCGCCAGTCAGAGGCCGAACCTCGAGGCCATCGCCGGCGCTGTAGCTGGCAAGATCCTGGTCGACGCCACAGTGCCCCTGATGCCGCCGAAGGTCATGCGGGTTCAGATGCCGCCCGAAGGATCGGCGGGCCTAGCCGCCCAAGCGATCCTCGGTGAAGGAGTGAAAGTGGTCTCCGCCTTCCAGAACATCGGTGCTGCACATCTACGGGAGGATCACAAGATCGACTGCGAAGTGCTGGTGAGCGGCGACGATGTCGATGCGCGCGAGCAGGTATTGGGGCTGGTCGCGGCGGCGGGCCTGAAGGGCTGGCATGCCGGACCCCTTGCCAACTCGGTGGCGGCGGAGTCGCTGACCTCACTCCTGATCGGCATCAACCGCCGGTACAAGGCCGCCGGTGCGGGAATCTCGATTACCGGCATCCCGTCGGACTCCTGAGCGGGGCGCATGGCTGCGTCTCGACTGACCCTGGTGGCCCTGGCAGGCATGCCGTTGGTCGAGCCGGGTGACGACCTGGCCGGGCTTCTCTTGGCCGCGGTGGCCGACGCAGGTGAGTCGCTGCGCTCGGGTGATGTGCTGGTCCTGGCGCAGAAGATTGTGTCGAAGTCCGAGGATCGCTACGTCGAGCTGTCGACGGTCGAGCCGTCGGAGCGAGCCAAGAGCCTCGCCATCGAGGTCGACAAGGACCCGCGTCTGGTCGAGGTGATCCTGTCGGAGTCGAACGAGGTGGTGCGCCACCGGGTCGGTGTGCTGGTGGTCGAGCACCGCGGCGGCTATGTGCTCGCCAACGCCGGCATCGATCAGTCGAACATCGAGCACAGCGAGGAAGGGGAGCGTGTGCTGCTCCTGCCGCTCGACCCGGATGCCAGTGCCGCTGGTCTACGTGCCGAGCTGAGACAACGAACCGGAGCCGACGTCGGCGTCCTGATCAACGACAGCCTTGGCCGAGCCTGGCGGGTGGGCACGATGGGCGTGGCGATCGGCGCTTCGGGCGTTCGCTGCCTCGACGACAAGATCGGCGACTCCGACCTCTTCGGCCGTGAGCTGAGGGTGACCGAAGTCGGCACCGGTGACGAACTCGCCGCGGCGGCGTCGCTGCTGATGGGCCAGGCCTCCGAGGGAGTGCCGGCGGTCCTCGCTCGAGGCCTCGATCTCGCCGCCGAACCAGGCGATGCGAGGCCCCTGCTTCGCGACAAAAGCATGGATCTCTTCCGATGACGCGCATCGTCGCTCTTTCGGGCGGCGTCGGCGGGGCGAAGCTCGCCCTCGGCCTGTCGCGCGTGGTTGCCCGGCACGAGCTCATGGTGGTCGCCAATACCGCCGATGACTTCGAGCACCTGGGCCTGCATATCTCGCCTGATCTCGACACCGTGATGTACACCTTGTCGGGCAAGAGCAACCAGGAGATGGGCTGGGGCCGCGAGGGGGAGAGCTGGGCGTTTCTGGAGTCGCTCGAAGAGGTTGGTGGCGAGACTTGGTTCCGTCTGGGCGATCGCGACCTGGCGATCCACGTCGAGCGCACCCAGCACTTGCGAGCGGGGGAGTCGCTGTCGGCGGTGACGCGCCACCTCTGTGACCGGCTCGGCGCCGACATCGATCTGGTGCCCATGACCGACGATGCGGTGCGAACGATCGTCGAGACCGCGGGCGGCGACCTTGCCTTCCAGCACTACTTCGTGCGCGATCGCTGCGAGCCGGAGGTGTCGGGGTTCCGCTTCGAGGGCATCGACGCTGCGACTGCGAGCCCAGGCTTCCTCGAAGCGCTCGCCTCCGACGATCTCGAAGCCGTTGTCGTGTGTCCGTCGAATCCGTTCGTCAGCGTTGACCCGATTCTCGCTCTCGCGGGGGTGCGGGAGGCACTCAAACAGGCGGCGGCGCCGGTCGTCGCCGTATCGCCGATCGTGGCAGGCCTGGCCCTGAAGGGACCCGCCGCGAAGATGATGCGTGAGCTCGACATTCCGGCGACGGCACTGGCCGTTGCCGGGCACTACGCGGCACGTGGCCTCGTCGACGGCTTTGTGGTCGACGAGACCGACCGCACTCTCGCGCCCGAGGTCGAGAAACTGGGCGTACAGGTGCTGGTGGCGCAGACGGTGATGGAGAGCCTCGCCGATCGCGAGTCTCTCGCCGGCGAGGTCGTCGCGTTCGCCAGCCAGATTCGGGCCGACCGCTAGCCGTCGAGCCCGTCGAAGAAGGTCTGAACGCGGGCCGCCACCCGCCGCGTGTCTTCGAAGGGTCCCATGTGCCCTATGTCGTCGAAGGCCTCGAGGCGGCCCTGAGGTAGCCGCGCGACGACCTGATCGGCGATGCCGCTTGGAGCCTTCGGGATCGACTTGCCGCGAGCCACGACCACCGGACAGTGCACATCTGCCAGGCGGTTCCAGGTCGGGTGAGCGAGGCTCATCTGATACATCCTCGATTCGTTGTGAGGATGCATCTTTAGCGTGATCGTGCCGTCTGCTGCGTGGTGGAAGCCGTGCTCGATGTAGGCGTCGAGCGACGCCTTCTCGAAGACGTCGAATGGAGGCTTCTCCATGTAGTTCGTGAAGGCGGAGTCGGCGGATTCGAATTCCCGCCGCCGCTTCTTCGTACCCTCGACGAAACTCGATCGCCGTGGCGGGTCCTGGACCATCATCGGGGGGTAGACGATCGGCTCGAAGGCGTAGATGCCACGGAACGTCCCCGGCCGCCGGGCTTCGGCCAGGATCGATACGGCGGCGCCCATCGAGTGGCCGAACGAATAGAGCCGGTCGTCCGCCGCCAGGTGGTCGACCACGTGCCCCACGTCGTCGGCTAGCCCTTCCCAATCGAAATCGAGGTCTTCCGGGGTCGAAGAGTCACCATGACCTCGAAGGTCGGGCGCGACGATCTGGAAGCCGTCGAGGTGCTCGACGAAGGGGCCGTACGTACGCCCGTTGAAGCCGGTCGCGTGGGCGACGATCAGCACCCGGTCGCCGTGGCCACCGAGGTCGTGCACGGCGAGTTCGACGCCCGCGGTCGAAGCCAGACGGGTCGTCAGCCTACTGGGCTCCGGAATGGCGGTCAGCCGGGCCACGCGCTACCTCGAGAGCAGGAAGCAGCTCCGCCACGGTCGGCGGACGGACCTTGTAGTCCTCGTCGACGCGGAAGTACGTGACCTTGCCTTCCCTGTCGACGATCATCGCCGTCGGATGCGGCATCTCGCCGGAATCTTCGTTGAGGATTCCGTAGGCCTTGGTAACCGTTAGGCCGCCATCGACCAGCATCGGAAACTCGAAGCCGTTCTGCTCCTTGTACGACTGCAGGCGCTCCGGGGGATCCGGGCTGATCGTCCAGAGCTCAGCACCGCGTGCCGCGATCTCACTCAACTGACCCTGCAGCTGCACGAGCTGCCTCTTACAGAAGGGTCACCAAGTACCCCGAAAGAAAACGATCAAAGCCGTCTTGGAGCCACCGAGATGCGCCAACGTCCGATTCTCCCCATCGCTGGTAGTCAAATCGATAGGCCGAGCAGTATCGCCAGCTGCAGGCCGAGCCGTCTGAGCCGCACCAGCGCCGGTCAACAAAAGGCCAGCCAGGAGTGCCGCGGTAACGAGGTGAGATCGAGATCTGGTCAACGTGCCTCCTCCCGCCAGATGATAGCCGAGAGGTCGTTCGCTGGGAGACGACCGCCGGGAGAGAGTAGTGGTTGGTGTCTTCCCCCGGGCTACCGATACCTCAGATTCGGCG
>JAYZDP010000158.1:0-50501 GCA_036337765.1 Acidobacteriota bacterium | reverse complement strand
GGCAGTTTCCAGCTGGTCCTTGCCCGGGCTGAATCTGGGGGCCTAGGCCGAGACGAAGGCGCGCGGAGACGTGGCGACGTCGGGAAAGCCGTCGAGAAGCTGCCGATCGTCGGTGACGAGAGGAATGGAGGCGTGCTGCGCGACGGCGACGAACTCACAGTCGTAGCCAGTGCATCCCGAGTCGGCCGACAGGGCCAGAACTGGAGCTGCCGCCACCACGGTGTCCTCGAGGATCGTCTCCGCCGTCTCGAAAGCGTCGAGGGCCAGCGGGAGACTCAGGTTGCCGGTTCGTATCTGCAACGACAACGCATTGCGAAACTCGCTCCTCCAGAGCATCGGTGCACACCATGCCGGGTCGATGCCGAATACCTGCTCCGCGATCTCGGTCTTCGGAGAACGGACGAGCAGGTGGACGATGACATTGGTGTCGACGACGAACACAGACGGCCCTTTCGCTTGGCCGCGGTGATCTCCTCGTCCGTCAGATTGAGCGGGCCGATGCGCTCTCGTAGCTCCCGTATCCGCCGGATCAGAGCCTCGGGATCCTTGGCCGCGGCGCTCAGGCTGCGCTCGAGGCGGCTGCGAAGATCTCGTCGATCGTCAGGCTGCCCGGCGGCCGGCCCAGGCGCGCGCCGTCGGTCGCGAGGGTCTGGACTGCACGATTCAGGGGCGTCGGCACACCGAGCTGGGCGCCGAGAAGCACGATCTCACCGTTTAGAAAGTCGGTCTCGATCGAGCGGTTGCCACGCATCATCCCTTGCCACGACGAGCCGCCCATCCGTTTCGCGCCGTCCACCTCGCCCAGCGAGTAGCCCGCGCGGCAGAGCTCGACGAGCTCGCGAGGCTTCACGAACTCGATCGCCGCGGCCTCGAGGCAGGCTCTTGCTTCGCGTCGCAGCTCGCGCGTCAGCTGTCCGAGATCGGCTTCGATGCCGGCGAGGGCCTGGGCCGCGTTGCCCAGGTTCATCAGCAACTTGCCGTACTTGAGGCGCATCACCTCGGGCTCAGGGTCGGCATCGAAGCCGCCGGAGCGCAGGTCTGCGCAGACCCGTTCGATGGTCGTGTCGACACCGCTCGGATAGCGCCCCGCATGAAGGGTGCCGCGCAGTGGCGTCGCATGCAGCACGATCGTTCCTGGGTCCAGGAACTGAGCGGGCATGTAGACGAGCATCCCGTACACGCTGTCGAAGCGTCTGAGCGCGCTACGTTCGTTGGCGACTCCGTTCTGCGCCAGGACGACCGACACTCGGGAGCCCGCGACAGCCCTCAGGTCTTCGAGTGCGCCCAGCGTGTCCTGCGACTTCATGGTGAAGATGAAGACTTCGTCACCGCGCAGATCGAGGTCTGCCGGATGTCCTACCGCGCGAAGCCTGTGGATGGCGACGCCCTCCGGCGTATGGACCGCCAGGCCCTGGCGACAGATGGCGTCTAGATGAGGTCCACGGGCGATCAGGGAGACGTCTTGGCCGCCGTCGGCGAGCATGGCTCCGATCCCGCCGCCGATCCCGCCGGCTCCGTAAATGACGTATCTCATAGTCGCTCGAGAGCCCGACATCCTATCCGCAGGCCCGAGTCCTGTCGCGGGGCTCGACGTGGCGACCGCGAGGAGGGAAACTGGGACCGAACCGTCAACAGCCTCAGAGCCTAGGAGCCCCCTCATGAGATCTCTTGTTCGCCCCGCTCGTCGCCCACAGAGCCTCTTGGTCGCTTTGATGGCGGCGCTCGTCGCGTGCACGCCAGCCGATCAGGACTCGCCTCCAGCTGCGGAGTCCGCGCCCGAGGAGAGCTTCGGGACCTACTCGAACGAGGCTACAGCGGTCTACGACGGCTGGAACCGTTACTCCGAGTACATTGCAGCCGATGACGGGACGCAGCTGGCGGTGGATGTGTTCCTGCCGACGCGCGATGGAATCGAGCCCACCGAGGCGGTGCCGACCGTGCTTCACTACACGCGCTACATCCGCGCGCTCGAAGGTGAGGACGGCGAGGTTCAGGGTCGTGAGCGCGATCCGGTGCTCCGCCACCTCCTCAATCACGGCTACGCCATCGCGGCCGCGGACGCGCGGGGAACGGGCGCCTCCTACGGAGTGCACCACGGCGCGTTCTCGGTCGAGGAGACCCGCGACTGCTACGCCATCATCGAGTGGCTGGCGGCCCAGCCGTGGTCGAACGGCAAGGTCGGCATGTCGGGCCGGTCGTATCCGGGCATGACTCAATATCAGGCAGCCACGCAGGCGCCGCCGGCCCTGAAGGCGATCTTCGCTGAGATGGCGGGACCGTCGGCGTATGACTTCGTCTACCGCGGCGGTGCCTTCAAGAAGGACTTCGTCGAGACCTGGGGTGCCGGTACGAAGGCGCAGGACCTCGGCCAGGCAGGCACGGCGGCCAGAGTCGACAGCGACGTCGAGGGCGTGTCGCGCGACGACGCGATCGCCGAGCACGCGGCCAACCTTTGGGTCCAGGAGCTGATCGTCGAGGGTTCGAACCTGCGCAACTTCTCGCTCGATCGGGAAGGCGGCGGCCACTTCTGGTGGGACGGTACGATCGCCACCATCGACGATGCCGACGAGATCGCCGAGTCCGGCATCGGCATTTACCATTTGGTCGGTTGGTACGACATCTACACGACCCAGCAGCCCTGGCTCTACGCGACGCTCGACGGGCGCTCGCCTCAGAAGATGATGATTGGCCCCTGGGTCCACTCGGGCGGCTATGGCGGTCGCGTGCACAGCGCGGAGATCCTGCGCTGGTACGACTACTGGCTCAAGGGCATCGACAATGGCGTCATGGACGAACCGCCTGTGCACTACTACGTCATGAAGGGCAATCACACGCTGCCGCTCGACCTGACGCTGGCAGAGGGAGAGGCGCCGCCGGCGACTCTCGACGAGGAGGCGGCCGAGGACGGCGAAGCCTGGATCGCGGCCGAGTCCTGGCCTCCCGCCGCTGCCACCACCGAGCTCTGGCTCGACGGCGAGACGTCGGGGACCGTGGCCTCCATCAACGATGGCACGCTGCGCATCGGTGGAGACCCTGGCGGCACCGGGTCGGATCGCTACACCGTCGACTACACCTCGCAGATGGGGACGTTCTCGCGTTGGATGAACGGCTATGGCTCACGGCGTGAGACCCCGTCGGGGTCGACCTACTTCGACGAGCGATCCGCGGAAGACGCCAAGGCACTTACCTACACCTCGGCGCCCGTGAGCGAGGACATGACACTCCTGGGCTACCCGGAGGTTCATCTGTGGGTCACATCCACGCACGAAGACGGCGACTTTTTCGCATACCTCGAGGAGATCGATGCCGACGGCCGCGCGCACTACGTGTCGGAGGGTGTAGTTCGTGCGTCGCACCGCAAGACCAGCGAGGCACCCTTCGACAACTTCGGTTTGCCGTTTCATCGCTCGCACGCCGAGGATCTCGAGCCCTTGGTTCCCGGCGAGCCGACGGCGCTCGCCTTTGATCTGATGGGGACCGCCATCGTGATCGATGCCGGGCACCGCCTGCGGATCACGATCACCGGCGCCGATGCCCGCAACTTCGAATCTCATCCTGACTCGGAGGCGGGAGACGCGCCGACGATCGAGATTCTGCGCGGCGGTGAGCGCGCGTCCTACGTCCGCATGCCGGTTCTAGCGGCCGGCGCGGGGTGAATCGGTCCCTGAGATCCATCGAGCCGCGTGATAGCAATGGCGACATGATCTGCAATACACGGTTCTGTCGGTGGTGTGTGGCCGCGACTGTCGCGTCAGCAACACTTGTTTCGATCGCTACGGCACAGCCGCCGACGACTGCAGCGGACGTCGAGGAGTGGATGACGACGCTGTCCAACTGGGGCCGCTGGGGCGAAGACGACCAGCTCGGCGCGATCAATCTGATCACCGCCGAAAAGCGCAGGCAGGCCGCGGCCCTTGTGCGAGACGGCGTCTCGATCTCGTTGGCGCACCCGATGATCACCGAGACGACGGCCGACAACCCGAATCCCCTGAAGCACACCATGGTCGCGGACGGCGGCGCCGACAACCCTTCCGCCTACAGCATGGATCGCTACGAGATCCTCTACCACGGCCTTGCGCACACCCACATCGACGCGCTGTGCCACATCTTCTGGAAGGGCAAGATGTACAACGGACACAGCCGCGAGGAGGTCACGCAGGAGGGCTGCGAGCGAAACGGCATCGCCAACCTTCACGAGGGCGTCTTCACCCGCGGCGTGCTCGTCGACATGGCCTGGATGCGAGGTGTCGACTACCTGGAGCCCGGAACGGCGATCTATCCAGCGGATCTCGAGGCCTGGGAGAAGAAGGCTGGTGTTCGAGTCGAGTCCGGTGATGCGGTTCTGCTGCGCACGGGGAGGTGGGCACGTCGGGCGGAGAAAGGGCCCTACGCAGGAGCTGCCGGACTTCACGCCAGCTCCGCCAAGTGGCTCAAGGATCGCGACGTGGCGCTCTTGGGCTCGGACATGGCGGCCGACGTGATGCCGTCGGGCATCGAAGGCACCGGGCTGCCGATTCATGAGCTGGCGATTGTCGCTTTGGGCGTGCATCTCATCGACAACGGCGACTACGAAAAGCTCACGCGTGAGGCGCAGCAGCGCGACCGCTGGACGTTTCTGCTCACCCTCGCGCCGATGCGTGTCGAGGGCGGTACCGGTTCGCCGATCAACCCGATCGCGACGTTTTAGCGCGCTAACCCTCGAGGCTATCGAGTCGACGCGACCAGTTCAGCACGATCTGGATGTGCGCAGGGGCGCCCTCGGGGGAGACCCTGTACCTGGTGCCGGCGGGCCCAGAGAACGGCCTCACGTAGACGTTCTGCTGGCCGCCCTCGCCGGTGACGTAAGCGACCCAGCGTCCGTCAGAAGACGAGCGGGCGCCGGTCTCGTAGGCGGGGGTCGCCAGGAAAGGTCGTGACTCCTGCTCGCCCGCCGCCAAGAGCATGATGTCGTGAGAACTGTTCGGATGCACGAGGTGGAAGAGGAGACTGACCGTGGCCTCGAGCCACTCGATCGAGCTGGGGGTCGCGGGCTCGGTACACCTCTCCCATGCCACCCTTGCCGAGCAGAGAGACGATCTCGAAGGCGCCGAGTCTGGCTGCGGGGTCCAAGGACAAGACGCGCGGATTGTACCGGCCGGGCCGGGACCGCTGGTACGATCTCCGGTCCTCGAAACAGGAGAACACGATGAAGCTAGGACTCAGCCTCGGCTACTCGGGTCGGCGCATGACCGTGCCGGTGGAGAAGATCCAGCATGCCGAGCGCCTCGGCTACGACTCGGTGTGGACCGCAGAGGCCTACGGCTCGGACGCGATCACCCCGCTGGCCTACATCGGAGCCATTACGGAGCGTATGCGCTTGGGTACTGGAATTGCGCAGCTCGCGGCCCGGACTCCGGCAAACGCAGCGATGAGCGCCGCCACCGTCGACGCGATGGCGGGGGAGGGGCGCTTCATCCTCGGGCTCGGCGTCTCGGGTCCACAGATCGTTGAGGGGTGGTATGGCCAGCCGTGGGGCAGGCCCTACTACCGGGTGCGCGACTACGTGCGAATCTGCCGCAAGATATGGCAACGTCAGGAGCCCCTGACCCACGACGGGGAAGAGATCTCGCTGCCGTTCACCGGCGAGGGAGCGATGGGCATCGGCAAGCCTCTCAAGTCGATTCTGCACATGAACCCTGAGATCCCGGTGTGGTTGGCGACCGGCACCGAGGCGATGATCAAGCTCACCGGCGAGATCGCCGACGGCTGGCTGCCGCTGGGCTTCGTACCGGGCATGATGGACACCTTCCGGCCGTGGCTCGAGGAGGGCGTGCGCCGCGCCGGCGGCACCAAGACGGTCGAAGACATCGAGATCATGCCGCAGATCGCCGTCATCATTACCGACGACGTAAAGGGCGCGATCGACACGCTCAAGCCCGGCCGCGCGCTCTACATCGGTGGCATGGGGCACAAGGACAAGAACTTCCACAAGGACGCTGCTACACGTCGCGGCTACGGCGAGGCGTGCGAGCGGGTGCAGGAGCTCTATCTGGCCAAGAAGCGCGACGAAGCCATCGCGGCGCTTCCCGACGAGCTGATCGATGAGGAGGCCCTGATCGGGCCGAAGGAGCGCATCGCCGAGCGCTTTCAGGCGTGGGCCTCCAGCGGAGCGACCGGGCTCAAGATCTCCTCAGATCAGCCCGACGCGATCGATCTCATGGCGAAGCTGGCTTTCTAGCCTCAGGCCTTGTCATGCGCGCCGCCGCCCTCTCCTTTCTCATCCTCACGTCCCTGACGATACCCTTGACGAGCCAAGAATGGCCGATACCTGTCATCTACGACACCGACATCGGCACCGACATCGACGACACCTGGGCATTGGCGCTGATCCTTGCCTCGCCTGAGCTCGATCTGAAGCTCGTGGTCACCGACTCGGGCGACACCCGCGAGCGGGCTCGCATCGCCGCGAAGTTCCTCGAGGCGTCGGGCCGTGACGATGTGCCGATCGGTATCGGTGTGCCCGGGGGCGACATACCGCTGCCCCAGGGGCCCTGGGCGGAGGGCTACGATCTCGCCGGCTACGCGGGAGGCCTCCACGAGGACGGCGTCGGAGCGATGATCGAGGCGATTCGTTCGAGCCCCGAGCCGATGACACTGATCGTCGTCGGCCCTGCCCCGAACATACCGGAAGCACTCCGACGCGATCCGTCGATCGTCGAGTCTGCGCGGGTGGTCGCCATGAGCGGGTCGGTGGATCGCGGCTACGTCGGTGCCGAGGAGCCGGCGGCCGAGTACAACGTACGAGCCGCTGTAGTGGGATCGCAGGCCATGTATGGCGCCGGCTGGGACATCTTGATCGCCCCGCTTGATACCGCCGGCCAAGTGCAGCTTCGGGGCGAGCTATACCAACGGCTCGTTGCCTCGGAGCAGCCGATGGTGAAGGCGCTGCTCGAAAGTTACCGGATCTGGGAGCCTCGCTTCCGCTTTGGGCGGCACGACACCGAGTCGGAGAGTTCGGTGCTCTACGATGCGCTCGCGGTGGCGCTCGCCTACCGTCCCGAGCTGTGCGCCATCGAAGAGCTGCGTCTCGAGGTCACCGCGGACGGATTCACTCGTCGCGCAGCCGACGGCGGGTCGGTAAGGGCTGCGCTGAGTTGGCCGCAGGAAGGCCGGGCGGCCTTCGAGCGTTTCCTGGTCGATCGCCTGCTGGCCTTTCGGTAGGAAGAAGATTTGCAGGCCCCGACCCCTGAGATTCAACGGTTAAGCTAGGCGACCATGGGAGAGTTGCTCACTGACGAGATCCGTGCCGCGATCGGCTCGTCGGAGAGCTACGGGCCCTTCGAGGTCTCGCGCCGCGAGATCCAGAAGTACGCAGTGGCCACCGAGCAGCGTATCGCCCATTTCCTGCGTGGCGATGAGGCTCCGCCGATGTTTCTCTTCGGTCTCCTGCGGCCGGTCCTAGGCGCCGACCAGCTCGAGGCGGACGGCCTGGCGGCCGATCCGCTGATGCCGAAGCTACCGCTGACCCGAACCATGGCCGGCGGCACGCGCATGCGCTACGCACGTGCCGTGCGACCCGGCGATGTGGTGATGGCGACGCGGACCCTCACCGACATCTTCGAGAAAGAGGGACGGACCGGGCCGCTCATCTTCGTCGTCTACGAGCTCGAGGTGCAGACACAGGACGGTGAGCTGATCGCCCAGGAGACGCAAACCCGAATCGTGAGGTAGCCATGCCAGATCTCCATCAGCTTCAGATCGGTGACCCCGTCGGCGAGCGCAGCTACGAGCCTGGCAACGTGTCGCTCTTCCTGTACAACGCCGCGATCTGGAACGCGCACCGCATCCACTATGACGAGCCCTACACGACCGGGGTCGAGGGTCACGAGGGAGTGGTGGTGGACGGCCCGCTTCAGGGCGATTGGCTGACGCAGACCGTGCTGGAGTGGCTGGGTGACGACGGCGAACTGATCGAGTTCGAGTACTCCAACCGGCGTGCCTCACACATCGGCGATCGGCTTACCACAGGGGGCTGCGTGCGGGCTGTGGACCGGGAGTCGGGTGAGGTCGAGCTGGAGCTCTTCGTGCGCACGGAGGCCGGTGAGATCACGACTCCCGGCAGCGCCCGTGTGCGGCTGACGTAGGGCGCTAGTCGTTTCGCAGGACGGTGGCCGGGTCGGTCTGCGCGGCCCGCCAGGCGGGGGCAAAGGAGGCCGCGGCCGCGACCGCCGCCAGCAGCAGCGCCACCCCGACGAAAGTGGCGGGGTCCGTCGGGTCGACGCCGAACAGGAACCTGGTGAGAAAACGGGTCAGGATCAACGCGCCGAGCGTGCCTGCCGCTAGCCCGACACTCGCCAACAGCAGACCCTCCTTGACCACGCCGCGCAGCAGGCGGCCCTGATCAGCTCCGAGTGAGGCACGAATGCCGAGCTCTCGGGTGCGGATGCTGACCTGGAACGAGAGGACTCCTGCGACACCCACCGCCGCGATCGCGAGTGCCAGCGCGGCGAAGACGCCGAGCAGCGTCAGGTTGAGGCGCTGCGGGGCAAGATTCTCGGTTCGCACTGCCTCGAGGGTCTCGACGTTCTCGATCGGCTGATCGGGCTCGAGCTGGCGCACGATGTCGGCGACCGACTTCGAGATCGCGGCCGGCGCGTTGGCCGTGCGAACGAAGAGCGCCGACGCGGACGACTCCTGGGTCAGGGGCTGATAGATCACGTGCCCGGGCTCGGCGGTCAGGCCGAAGTCCCGAACGTCGGAAACCACGCCGACGATGGTTCGCCAGTCGCCATTGAGTCCGATGAAGCGGAGTACGTCGCCGGACCAGGCGACGCGTCGACCGAGCGGATCCATATCTTGAAAGTGCTGGCGGGCCATCGACTCGCTGATGACGGCCACCATGGCCGAATCGCCCCGGTCGCGGCTGTCGAAGTCGCGGCCGCTGGTCACGGTCATGCCAACGGTGTCGAAGTACTCGGGCGAGATCACCCGGTAGTCGGCGCGAGGGTTCGGATGTGAGGGATCCCAGGCCTGCCCCTCGACCGCGAATTCGAGAATCGGCAGCTGGGTCGAGCGCATTGGGACGCGGGTCGAGAGCCCGGCCGACTCGACTCCCGGGAGCGAGGCGACCCGGGCGATGAGCTCGTCGTACTGCGCGTTCTGCTCGCCCTGGTCACGGCCGGCCGCGAAGCGGGGGATATCGAGGCTTAGCACCTGAGCGGTGTCGAGGCCGGTCTCGATCGCGTCGAGGTGGAGGATGGAGCGCAGGAAGAGTCCCGCGCCGATGAGCAGTATGAACGACACCGCGACTTGCGACGCGACCAGCAAGCCCTGAGTGCGCCGGCCCCCGGCGCCGCCGGTGGTCCTTGCCGAGGTCAGGGTACTGGCCAGGTCGCGCTTCGATCCGGGGAGCCGCGGCACCAGGGCGAAGAAGCAGGCGGCGCCGAAGCCGATGGCAACGGCGGCGCCGAACACGCGCAGATCGAGGGCGATCTCGTCCGAGCGCACCGAGAAGCGTGCGGCGTAGGTCTTCAGCACGTCTAGTACGGCATAGGCCAGCCCGCAGCCCAGAACTGCGCCCGCCACCGATGGCACCAGGCTCTCGACGAGAAGCTGGCGCCGCAACGACATCTGCTCGGCGCCCATGGCGGCACGGATCGCCATCTCCCCCTCGCGGCGAGTCAATCGGGCGAGGGTCAAGTTGGCGACGTTGGCGCATGCCACCAGCAGCACGAAGCCGGCGGCACCGAGCAGCACCATCAGCGTCGGTCGCGCCCGGCTCGCGAGCTGCGTCCGCAGCGGCGTGACGCTGACGTCATAGCCGTGCGAAACGTCGTAGGCGTCGGGATACTCACTGTGTAGGCGCGCGGTGATTTGCTCGACCTCCACCGCGGCGGTCGCCGCGGTGGCTCCGGGCGCGAGACGCGCGAACACCTCGGTCATGCGGTGGAGCCGATCGTGGACCATGGTGGCGCCCATGTGGTGAGGGCTGGTGACCATGTTGACGTAGATGTCGGTACGTTCGGGATAGGGAGGGGCGGGCTGCAGCACACCGACGATGGTCACCGTTCTGCCGTTCATACGCGCGGTCTTACCGACCACGTTGGGATCGGCGCCGAAGAAGAGTCGCCAGAAATGGTCGGTCAGGACCGTCACAGAGGCTGCGCCCTCGCCGTCGTCGGACTCGTCCATCGCCCTGCCGAGACTGGGTGCGAGCCCGAGCACGCGGAAGTAGTTGCCGCTCACGACTCCCGAGCGCACGCGACGCGGCTCGTCACCGCCGATCATGTTGAAGGTCATCGCCGAGAACTCCGCGACTCCTGCCATCGTCGTGGCCTGATCGCGATAGTCCGCGATCTCGGGCACGGAGAAGAGCGTATTCTCCCGTCCGGCGAGCTTGGCGGAATGGCGGAGGTAGATGAGCCTCTCGCCGTTGGCGTGCGGCAGCGGGCGCAGTAGTACGCCGTCCAGGACGCTGAAGATGGCGGTATTGGCGCCGATTCCCAGGCCCAGGGTGAGAACGAAGGCGACGGTGTAGCCGGGAGTCTTGAGGAGGCCTCGGACAGCGAAGCGAAGACCGGAGAAACTCATCGGGACGGGAATGTTATCGCCGATTTAATGGTTGACTCGGCTTTGATGCACGCTGTTTACGAAAACGCCTGCCCTCGCGCCCGCAACTGCTAGGGTGCCCACCACTGGAGGTACGACCATGCGACGTTTCACGCCCGTAACGACGGGGATCGCCACTCTCGCGATCCTTCTGACCGTTCCCCTGGCCGCTCAGGAACGCGCCGACGACAGCAACCGCCGCTCGAAGAACGGTCTCGCCGAGGGATCCGTGGGCGGCGCGTCGGTCACCATCACCTACGGTCGCCCGAAGGTAAACAGCCGGACGGTATGGGGCGAGCTCGAGCCCTACGGTGCAGTGTGGCGCGCCGGCGCCGACGAGGCCACGACGATCACCTTCTCGAGCGACGTCACCGTCGAGGGCACCGCGGTACCGAAAGGCACCTACGGCCTGTTCTTCATCCCCAACGAGGGCGAGTGGACGGTCATTCTCAACAAGGTCGCCACTCAGTGGGGCGCCTTCCGCTACGACCAGGGTCAGGATCTGATGCGCGCCGCGGTGAAACCGATGGCCGCGGACCACATGGAAGAGCTCACCTACGAGGTATCCGGCGACGGCATCGAGCTGCGTTGGGAGAAGCTCGCAGTGCCGGTGCGGATCGGCGGCTGACCTGCGCGAGCTAGTGGGCCAGATGCCGCTGGAAGAATCCGGCGGCTCGATCCATCGAAGAATCGAACCAGCGCACCCAGTTCCAGAAGGCGTGAGGCGCGCCCTCGATCGTCACCAGCTCGGCGACGACCCCCATCTCCTCGTATCGGGCGCGCAGAGAGACGGACTGCTCGTGCAGCACCGTTCGATCTGCGTCGCTGTGAATCAGGAGAAGCGGCGCCGCCTTGGCGTGTACATGGCTCAGGGGCGATGCCAGGGTCCAAAGGTCCGGATCGTCGGCATGGCTCGCCCCGAGAAACCGCGCCATCGCCTCGCTGGCTCTTCCCGATGCGTCAGCAGCGAAGGCGGTGAGATCGGACGGGATCGCCATCGCCACCGCCGCCTGGATGCGGTTCGACTCGTCGGGATGGCCGCCCTCGCCGTCGAGCTTGTCCATGCGATGGGTGGTAGCGAGGATCGCCACCAGGTGAGCGCCCGCCGAGCCGCCGATGGCGCCGAGGGCATCCGGATCGATGTCGTGGCTAGCGGCATTGGCGCGCATCCACCGCACCGCCGCCTTGACGTCGTTCACGGTCGCCAGGCCGCGACTCGCCAGTGCCGAGGCGATCGCCGCGAAGCCCTCCTTGTCGCCGATGCGCCAGCCCCCACCACGAACGACGACGATGCCTGGAATCGGCCGCGCGCCTCGGTCCGTCGGTAGATACAGGTCGAGGCGTAGCTCGCGCTCGCCGTAGCGGGCGTAGACGATGTCACTCCCCACTTCGACGTCTCCGCCCGGCACGTATCGGACTCGCTCGCCGAGCGAGTCTTCGTCTTGCGCGAGAGCGCTAGCCGACAGGAAGACGAGAACCATCGCTGGCCAGGTCCTTGAACGCCGCAATCCGGGCAGAATGTACATCCAGCGACTCTGTCAGCCTACGCGGTAGGTCTTGATCACGTCGGGATCCGGCTCTACTCCAAGGCCCGGCCCGCCCGGAGCTCCGAACAGGCCGCCCTCCGGTTCATAGACGCCACCGGGGTACAGGTCGGCCTCCAGCTCGATGAACAGCCGCTCGATCAGTCCGGGATGCGGGAGCGCCTGAGCCAAATGGAGAGTGGCCAGAAAGCCGGGGCCGAAGTAGGGGGAGTGAGGCATGATCTGTACGCCGCGCATCTCGCAGAGAGTGGCGACTTTGCGAAACTCGGTGATGCCGCCCACCTTCGTCACGCTCGGCTGCGCGTAGTCGACCGCCTCGGCTTCCAGCATGTGCTGAAACTCGAAGGCGGTACACGCGTTCTCGCCAGCCGCGAGGGCGACGCCGGTTTCCTGCCGGAGTCTCGCCAGCGAGCTGAAGTCCTCGGGCGGAAAGATCGGCTCCTCGAGCCAGTGAAGGTCGAGCTCGGAGAAGGCGATCGCCATCTCCCTGGCCTTCTCGAAGGTCCATGGGCAGTTGGTATCGACCATGATCGGGACCCCGTCGCCCGCCGTCTCCCGTCCGGCTCGGACCTCCGGCACTGCGATCTCGTGCAACTTGAAGTGGGTGTAGCCGAGATTCTTGGCGTGGCGGACACGGTCTGCGACGAGATCTGGATCCTCGTAGCGAACGAGGCTCGCGTAGGCCGGCACCGGCGTGACGCCCGCACCGCCGAGCAGCTGGTGTAGCGGGAGCTGGGCGGCTTTGCCGGCAATGTCCCATAGCGCGATGTCGATCCCCGAGATCGCGAAGAGCGTGATGCCGTAGCGGCCGAAGAGATGCAGCTCCCGTTGCAGCTCGTGGTGGATTCGCGCCACGTCTCTGGCGTCGCGACCGACAACTCGCGGAGCGATCATGTGCTTGAACGCCTCGGCGACGGCGCGGCGACCCTGAAAGCAGAACGCATCGCCCCACCCGATCAGGCCGGTGTCGGTCTCGACCTTGACCAGGCAGAAGTCGAGCTTGCGCCAATTCAGGAAGCTGGCGGCGTTCTTCTCGTCGAGGCCGCGACTGAACGGAATCTCCAGCTCGATGACTTCGACATTCGTGATCTTCATTTCGAATCCGATTAGCCGGAGTAGAACGGTCTTCCTTCGTCGCGCAGCCAGATACGAACGAGATGACGGCGGCGCTCGGGCTCGTCCCAGTCGTCGAAGGCGGTTCGGCGATGGCCGAGGCGCCGGTTGTTGACGACCTGGATCTGGCCACGCTCAAAGACGAAGCTCTTGCCGAGGCCTTCGCGCTCTGGCACTTGAAGCAGCGCGTCGATCGCCGCCCTGGTTCGTACATCCATCTCTTCGTTTCGCAGCCGATAGCCGTAACGCACCAGCCCCGGTGAGTAGCTCGCCAGAACTCGTTCGCCATCGGTCTCGAACACAGGCTTGAACGATACGCGCTCGTCGTCCGGGGCGTGCTCCATCTGGCGATCCATATAGAACGGCTCGTACAGCCGCTCGACCAGGTCGGGGTACTCGTCGAGAAGAATGTTGTACACGGTTTCCAGGCTGACGAGGCCGCTCACACCGCCCCTTCTTGCTGTCTGGAGGCAAAGCAGGCCGACGAAGTCCGGCGGCAGGTTGAAGGCGTTGTCGGTGTGATAACCCTGATGGTTGTTCGTCTTCGACGAGCGCACTCCCGTGCCTGGGCCCGACCTTTCTTCGGTGTCGAGAACGTCGTAGACCATCGTCCCATCCCACTTCTGTGCCACCGGGCGGCTGATCAGCGACATCAGCAGCCAGTAGAGCTTGGTCGCCGCTTCGCTCGTGAGACGGTCGATGGGAAGGCGGTCGATGATGGCGAAGCCGATTCCCTCGTCGATCTGCTCGCGGACTCGATCCATCAACGCCTCGCAGGCTGGCATGTCGAAGTGGCGCGGCGAGAGTGCCTCGACCGGGAGCGGATTCGCATCTATATCGCCGGCAGCGACGTCGAGCTCGTCGAGGCAGGTCTCGTCCAGGACGACGAGGCCGTCGCTCTCGATGAGAGTGTCGGCGACCCAGGTCATGGGTCCGTCGAGCGGCGTTTTCAGCACTGTCGGCATCGAGTTGATCTTCTGCTACGGGCTGGTTGGGAAAGCCCGGGCTACGGCCGCCGTTACCGCCTGATGCGCGCCGTCGCGTAGTAGCGTGCCATGCGCGCTCAACAACGAGCCGAACCTCAACGTCAGCAGCCGCTCGAATTGGTCCTGCAGTGACGCACCCTCGGGCGTCATGAGCTTCAACCAGATCGGCCCGACCAGTGTGGTCTTGCGGAAGCCGATCAGCGGCATCATGATGCGCGCCGCGAGATTGCAGTTGCTGTAGTCGCCATAGTGTTGGACGGCGTCGCACGTCAACAGCACGCCGCCACCCGTGTTCAGCAAGAGTACGCCCTCGGGCTGCTTGACCTTTTCGAAACGCCACAGCTCGGCCCCCGGGAAAGGTAGCTCGCCAGCCTCGGTCAGGGCGTGATCGATCGCGGGCTCGGTATAGGCTTTTCCGCCTTCCAGGGACCAGAATGCAGGTTCGTAGCGGTCCATGTAGAACGGATCATCGACGCCGTGAAAGGGGCCGAGGCGAATGATGTGCTTCACGTCACCCAGCGCCTCCAACTGTTGCAGCCCTTGATCGTTCAAGCGGATGGGATTGACCAACGTGAGCTCACCCGCGTGACGCACGATGGCCATGTTCCGCGTCAGCCGAACCACTGGATTCATGCGGATGCTGCCCCGTGCCATATACACATCCTGGGTGATCTCCTCGATCGGATCGTGAGGGTAGGCCGGTGCAAAAGCCATGACGTCAGTCCTCCTGTTTGCCGGCCGTTCCAGCTCAGCCGCAGCACCTTCACCGCGACGTCGAAACCGAGGCGACTTGGTACCGGCCCAATCAAGGTGCCCAGTGCTAGCGCCATGAGGTGGCAGGAAGTCTACCGCTCGACCTGCTGCGGTTGGCGCTACCATCGCCACCGGAGGTGGCGATCATGGGTCGTACAGAGGGTCCGCATGAGCGTGACGTCGAGGTGCGAGATGTCGAAGCCGGCAGAGCCGTTCCCAAGGTTCAAGCGAACCTCGTCGATGACGCGTAGCGGCGTTGGGTCGACGGGCTCCGGACGATGCGGATCGAAGGGCACCGCCATCAAACCGTCGTTACGCCAGAAGAGCAGATGGCCGCTCTCGGCATAGCGACCGAAGACGCCGCCTTTGAGGACGATTCTGTGCTCTCCGGTGGCCAGATCGGCCTGATGCCACGCGGCCGCCCTTGTCAGTGCTTCCATCAAGCAGACGCCGAAGGCCCAGATGTCGGCGCGATGATCGGCGGGCTCGCCCTTGGCCTGCTCGGGCGACATGTATGCAGCGGTGCCGAGGATCTCCCCGCGCTGGGTCGCGGCCAGGGTCAAGGTCGGAGACATCGAAGCGGAGGCGCCTCCAGGCGCCGATTCATCGGCCCGCCATCGCTTTGGCGAGGCCAAAGTCGAGGATCTTGATGTCGCCCTCGACCAGCTCCATCACGAGGAAGCGGGTACCGTCGGTAGCCCACGCCAGCTCGTAGCCAAGACTCGATGGCTGCCGCAATCCACCAGGAAATGCAACAGCCTCAGGCGTTCACCGGCCTGACTTCGGACCCAGAACGTAGAGCGCCGCACCGATCGCGACGGCTACGCCGCCCCAGAAGATCTGTCGCGGCTCTGCCTGCGAGAGGAGCCAGGCGCAGATTCCCAGTGCGGCGACCGGGACGATCGGACCCCCTGGGACGCGAAAAGCGGAGGCTTCGCAGGCTCGGCGGCGCCAGACCAGGACGGCGATGCAGGTGGGAATGAACTGGGTGAAGCGTGCCAGGACCGACAGTACGGCGAGCTCGACGTAGCTACCGCTCAGCGCCACGGCCAGCGACAGCGCGGAAGTGGCGAGGATGGCTGGAGCCGGGGCGCCGGTGGAGGCATGGGTGCGCCCGAAGACTGCCGGCAGGAAGCCGTCCGACGCCAGTGCGTAGAGGGTTCGCGAGGCGGTGATCGAGATGGCGAAGTTGACGCCGATGACCGACATCAGGATTCCCGAGCTCACCAGTAGGGCTCCGGTGGGCCCCATGAAGAGGTTCGCCGCGTCGGACACGGGCGATTCGGAGCCAGCGAGGGCGGGGAGCGTGCCGACGCACACCGCCCAGATCGACAGATAGACCACAGTGATGACGGTCATGGTCGTGATCAGGCCCCTCGGCACGTCCCGTTGCGGGTCACGCATCTCGCCGGCTGGCACGGAAGTGACCTCGAAGCCTACGAAGGCGAAGAACAGCAGGAGAGTCGCGCCGCCGATCTCGGAGTAGCCGTGTGGAGCGAAGGGCCGTGTCAGCTCGACGTCGAAGAAAAAGATGCCGACTCCGACGAAGGCGATCATGGGAATCAGCTTCGCGAGCGTGAAGAAGTTGGTGGCGCGGGCGCTGGATCGGACGCCGCTGAGGTTGACGGCGGCGATGAAGGCGAAGAGCAGGCAGAGGATCCAGGTCCCGTAGGCCGCCGCGTTCGGTGCGATCGCGACCATTGCCGTCACCATCGCGTTGCCGAGTGCTCCCCAGGTGATGATGCGCACGACCAGCGTCATCCAGCCGACCTCGAACCCGACAAAGCGCCCGAAGGCCGATGCCGCGTAGAGCATCGGACCGCCGGTGGTGCGAAAGCGTGAGCCGGCCTCGGCGAAGCACAGCACGAGGAGCGCGCTCAGGATCGCGCTCAGCAGAAAGGCGAGGGTCGCGGCGGGACCGAGAAGGGCCGCGGCCTCGCCCGGTAGGAAGAAGATGCCGGTGCCGATGACCCCGTTGATGCCGAGCGCGACGACGTCGGCGAAGCGAAGGTCGCGTTTGAGGGGACCGGTCAAACGTTGCCGTCGCAGATGCCGCCACTATCCTCTGCGGGCTCGCCGGGTACGTTACCGCAGCAGTAGGGGTCCGAGGGTCTGCCCCTACTGCGGCCGGCGCACTCGTTCGGGCACACGTCGCAATCCTCGCGAGGATCGCAGATGCCGTTGCCGTTACAGTCCTCGTCTTCGCCGTCGGCACACGCCTGTTCCGTGGCCGGCGGCGCGCCACAGTCGGCTTCGCAGCTGCAGGGGTCGTCGTTGCTGTCGCAGGTTCCGTCACCGCACACGGCAGGTGTCGACGGCGCGAGAGTCAGGTCATCGAAGAGGATCGTCGTTCGCTTGGCGTCAACGACGGCCACTAGGCGCACCTGCCAGGTCGCCGCTGGGGCGGGTGTGCTGGTGAGCTCGTAGGTCGACCAGCCCGAGGAGACGGAGTGCGTGACCTCGCTCTGCTCGATCAGATTCTGGGCCTGGTCGCGAAACTCGAGCCGTAGCGTGGCCTGGGTGCCGGCCTCGGCCATGCCGGTACCGGGCCAGCCGAAGACGGGTGCCTGTGGCGAGCTGTCGTCGACGCGCCCGACATACTGGATGCGCGCGTCGTCGGGCGTGATGGTCTCGGCTGCGGCCACACCGGGTATCAGGGTGGCGACCAGTAAGGCGAGCCACCCACCGCACGTTCGCATGACCTCCTTCAAACTGCCTCCTCGGATCGAGCGGTCGAGCCTACTCGAGAATCGTGCGAATTCCGGAGACACCCTCGAGGATGAGGTCGGGGCCGGCGGCTTCCAGCTGCGATCGCGCGCTTGTACCGCTCAGGACGGCAATGGTGGTCGCACCAGCCGCGCGACCTGCCTCGACGTCGATCGGTGAGTCGCCCACGTAGGCCGCTGCGCTCGGCGTGAGCTCGAGCTCTGCCAGGCAGCGGCCGACGCTCTCGGGGTGGGGTTTGCGCTTCTCGACATCTTCGCGGCCGACGATCGATCGAAACAAGGATCGGATTCCCCATCGGTCCAGGTAGGGGAGAGCGCGGTTGGACGACGTGGCGATCCCCAACGCGTAGCCTCGCCGGTCGAGGTCCCGCACCAGCTCGACGGCCCCGGGCAGCGGTTGCAGGTCGTGCGCCGCGTCTCGCCATGTGGGCCGTCGCTCGGCCACGATGCGGGCCAGGGTGGCATCGAGATCGGGGAAGTCGGCTGGGAAGAGTTTACGGACGATCTGCGGGTCGCCGGTCCCCATCAGCTCACATACCCGCTCGCGGCTGACCGGCGGGGCTCCAGCCATCTCCAGAATCTCCACCGCTACCTGGTAGTAGTGGCTGATCGAGTCAGTCAGCGTGCCGTCCATATCGAAGATGAATCCCGACAACGCCGAGAACGGGCCCGTTGGGTCAGACGGGGGATTCAGGTCGGGATCTCGCAGGCTTCACCGAGGCGCAGCGCGACGCTGACGGCCCGATTACGATGCGGCCCTGCGCACCACGACGACATCACCGTCGTGTAAAGGCCGCCGCCGCCGGCCACCAGCACGAGCAGGTCGTCGGGCGACGAGAAACAGGCGATGGTGCGCTCGTCGCCCACGCCCTTCGGCGCCAGCGGGCCGGTCAGCGATGCGCTCGCCGACACGTAGGGCGCGTAATGGCTCGGTGCGTAAGTGCAGAGATCGACCAGTTCTTCCTGGATCCGTCGACGGTCCCAGCCCGAGTCGGCGAGGATCTGGGCGTGGTCGGGGTTGAGGATCACCACTGCGGCGCCGCCGCGGAGGATGGCGTTGTTGGTGCCGGGGTGAGTCAGCGAGGCGGCGATCGAGCGCATCAGACGTGGCGCCGACTCCGGGTCGTCGGCATCCACGATCGAGATCGCCGAGGTCGGCGCCTCGGCGCCGATCACCGTCGCGACGCTCTCGTCGGCCTCGAAGCCTAGGGCGACGTGCAGCGGCTCGAACGGACTTGACTCCTCGTCTTCGGCGAGGCAGTAGGTGAACTTTCCGGGGTGACCGAGCAGCGTCATGTCCGACTCGCCGGCCCGGCCGCCGCCGATATTGATCATCGCCAGCCGCAGGGCGCGCCCGATCGAGGCGTTGGCCCGGTTGCCGGGCCCCAGTGCGCCGAATCCGCTCGCCAGCGGGCCGCACGCGTGGCGTGCCGGGCCGTTGACGAGGATCAGGGGCGCGCTGCCGAAGGTGGTCGCCTGCATCTCCGTGCAGTCAAAGCGCTCGTCGAGGATCGCCTCGACGGCACCGATGTAGACCGGCATGTGCTCCGCCAGACACCCGGCCATGACCGCTGCCGCGGCGAGCTTCTCCACGGTGGCCGATCCGCCCCCGGGACCCATCACGCCGAGCTCGAGGCCCGCGTCGAGTCCGGTGGCGATGACCAGGCTCGTCACCCGCTCAGGAGTTGGAATGACGACCGGCAGGCCGTCAGTACAACCGAGTCGGTGTAGCCGTTCAAGGGCTTCGGTCTCGTCCTGTGCAGTCAGCAGGCCGTCGCTTGGAGCGGCGGCCTCGGCGAGGCTCATGCGGGCGACTCCGCGAGTGCTGGGATCGGAGTGCCGAGCGGCACCTCGCCCTTCAGGGCACCGCCGAGCACGGCCAGGATCGCAGGAGCGATCTCGGCGGCGACCGTGGTCATCGCAGCGTCCCCGCTTCCGGAGACGGGATGCGGCAGCATGACGCGCGGTACATCGGGCATGCCGAAAGCCTTGGCGACGAAGTTGCCCTGCGGCCAGAAGTCCTCGGTGACGAGGGCAACCGCCGGGACCTGCCTGCGAGCGAAGGAGATGCCGTCACGCACGGTGCCGGTGGTGCAGCTGCCTCAGTGGCCGTAGGCGGTCACCACCGCCCGGCACTCTTTGGTGATGCCGTCCAAGAGCTCGCCGCCGGCCACGATCGAGGCGTTGCCCTTGTTGAAACGCTGGACCTCGATCGAGGGTTCGAGATCGACCAACGCCGTCTCGACGCGGTCGAGGAAGCGCTCGGAGTCGGGGAAGCCGTTGGCGAGAAGGCCGATGCACAGGCCCTCGACGTGCGCACCGAGATCGTAGGGCTCCGGTGCGGCGCCGGGCTCAGCTCTGGGATCGTGAAACTCGATCATTTGCCGCCGCCCGATGAAGAGGGGATCTCCGGGTGGGCGGGGATCGGCTGGGTCAGGGTGTAGTCGAAGAAGCCGACCGCCATCTCGTCGGTGGTCGGTCCTCCCCATTGCACGTCCCGGTTCGAGTTGAAGCCGGACCTCGCCGCATTTTCAGGGGAGTTGTCGTAGACCAGCTTGACGTCGACGCGTGTCCCCGCCGGCAGCTGTTTCGGCTCTTTGAAGATGTAGTTGGTCTGCCAGTTGAAGTCGAAGCTCGGCACGTCCAAGAGCATCTCGCGCTCGCCGTTCGGGTAGTTCGCCCAGTAGGTCGCCGCGGCGCCCCGGAGGTGCATGTGGGGAAAGAGCGCCATCAGGGTCACGTCCTGCTCGAAAATGCGCGACGTACCCACTGCCCATTCGGGGTGGTTCGCCGGGATCTCGAAGTCGAGGCCGCGCGCGCCAGCCCACAGGACGTTGTGGCGCACCGGCTTGTCCGAGAACTTGAAGGCGATCTCGGAGCGGTCCCAAACGGCGGTGCCGGGCCCCGCTTCCTTGTGGTAATGCATGTTGAAGATGATCGTCGATCCCTTCCGCAACAGGCGCCCGTAGCCCTCCGGGAAGGTCGAAGCGTCCGTGCCGGGGCCGAAGCCACCGATCATGTTCTCCGGCAGGTCTTGTGCCTCCGCGTCCTCCGAGAGGCCCATCTGTTCCCCGGGCTGCATCGCGAACATCACGATGTGGTGAACAGCCTCACTGTCGGGCTTGAATTGCATCGACTGGATGTAGCGGTCTTCCGGGAAGACGTCTTCCGTCAGCGTGACCGAGATGTTCTCGTAGTGGTCGCTGAGATGGTCCTTGACCAAGAAAGGCTCGTCGAAGGTGACGATCAGATCGGGCTCGCCGATCGCCCAGCCGTCGGTTCCCTGGAAGGTGACAGGGGCAGGGGCATCGGCAGGATCGCCGGCAGCCGCACCGGTCTTGGCCCACCGCTTGAGCGTTGCGATCGCCGTTTCATCGAGGGTCCGCTCGTTCTCGAAGACGCCGTGGAACTTCTCCGAGGCGTGCCACGGTGGCATGGTGCCTGCCTCGACCTGCTTCGCGATGGACTTCGCCCATGGGCGCGTGTCTTCGTAGGTCTCGAAGGACATCGGTGCCACCATGCCGAAGAGATCGTCGCCGGCTGCGCGATGGCAGGTCTGGCAGCTCTGTTGAAGGATCGGCAGAACGTCTCGGTAGTACGTCGGACCGTCCGCCGCGAGCACCGGGGCGGCGAGAGTGGCCGCCAGTAGGACGGCGAGGGTCGTTTTGGCGGGTCTGGACATGGAGACCTCCTTACCGACGGCCGGGCTACGGCCGGCGCATGGCTGCAATGACACGAGGATCGTAGCAGGTCGATGCCACGACTCGGATCAGCTCGCTGCGGAGCAGCAGGGGCAAGTCGAGCCCCCGGCGGCGACCCTTGCTGCCGCCTGCTGGATGGCTCCGGCCGCGGCTCCGCCACCCGCAGAGATGCTCGCGGTGCGGGCGGTGCGGGCGGTGCGGTCGTCCGACAGGAGACCTGCGTGACGCGCGGCTTCACTGCGCCGGCGAGCGTCGGGGTCGCGATAGCCGGTGTGAACCTGGAACGAGTGTCGGCCGACGTCGGTGTCGATCTCGATCGCTCCGTCCGGGTTGCGGCGCCAGTCGAAGTAGGGCTCGCCATCGAGGCGAATAAAGACCGCCTCCGGGTCCGGTACACGCTCGACGCGGAAACTCGTCTTGTCGCCGCGTCGCGACTTTGTGGCGGCGTACGTCTCGATCTTCAGGAGGCCGTGCTCCAGGTCATTCCACGCCTGCGAGATCCCTAGTACGGGGTAGTCGACTCCTTGCACCTCGGGCTCCTCGAATTTCGACAGGTTCGGCTCGTTGAAAAGCCGCCACCAGGAGCCTTCGGTGCCGATCTCGGCGAGCATGGTGTAGGCGCTGAGCTGGCCGCGCGGCCAGTCCTCACCGAGCTGGAACCACCAGCCGAAGTGCTCCTCGTCGGTGCCGAAAAAGCGCGGCTCGCAGCGGCTCTCGACCGCGTCGCGCAGACGGACCTCGGTGATCTGATCGCCCATCTCCTGGGCCATGACGAGGCCCATCGACAGGCTTCGGCCCTGGCCCGCAACCGGCTTCGACGGATCGTTCCAGCCCAAGGTCTCAACGGCGGCGGTGTAGAGCAGCTCGGCGAGCTGGCGGTTCTGCGGGAGCATGTACCAGGCCACCCCCATGCCGCCGCCGGGGCCGCCGTCGTGCACGTGGTCGATCAGCGGGTCGTAGTAGAGCGCCATCGTCTCCAGGCGCCCGTCGCCGGTGATCGTCATGTAGTTCTTCTTGGCGTACTCGATCCACTCGTGAAACGCCCATTGGCTGCCCTGGTTGTAGAGCGCGTCGAACATGTAGAGGCCGAGGCCAGCCGCGGTCATGCAGAACGGCCAGATTTTCGTGTTCTCGCAGTGCACGCCTTCGGGCCGCGCCGACATCTGATCCGTGAGGTGGTTGGCGACGCAGGGGTGGGTCCACTCGAACTGCTCGTTCTCGAGCCCCGTCATGTGCCACGGCTCGTGCCACTTGCCGTCGTTGGAGACGTAGCCGCGAAAGCCCAGCATGAGGTTCAAGAAGCCGCGGAAGAAGAGGTTGCCCTGGGCCCCGATCGGGTCCGGGTCGAGGCCCCACGGCTCGACGCCATTCGCGGTCCATCCGGGCGCGTCGTAGTTGCCCCAGAGGTGCGCTGGAACCAGATTGCCGCGGTAGGCCTCCGGATACTTGTCGCGGTTGGGGTCGTTGCCGATGAAAGTCAGCCAGTCGACTGCCGCCCAGAACGTGGTGTGACGCTCGATCAGCTCGTCGAGAATTTGGGTGTAGACCTCTCGCCAGGCCGGAGTTGCGTCGGCCATGAGCGCGATCGCATAGGTCGACTCCGACAGGTCGAAACGCGGGAAGTTGAGCATCGGCGGCGACGAGTACCTGTCCCACCAGGGGTGCGGCTCGGAGCCCATCGACCAGTCGTCAGCGGTGGTGGACTTGCGCCAGAGAAAACGGAGCCAGCCACGGGTGCGATCGTTCAGCTGAGGGTAGGAGGACATCGAGCGCGACTCTACCGCCCCGGCGGTAAGCTGCCAATCTGGCCGGCCGGCGACATCCTCGCGACTCTCCTCGCGGAGCTGCTGCCGGGGCGGATACCGGAGCTCGACGAGCCGCAGACCGACGAGACGGAGCCGCCCATTTTCCGACCGCCGCCGGAGCTGGTCGGGACGTGGCGCGGCGCGATCGACACCTATCTAGGTCCCGTAGCCTTCGCCCTCGAGTTGCAGTCCGAGGGTGAGGTGATCTCCCGCATCGGGGATGGGGAGCCGACGCCTGTTGACAACGCGCGGTTCGTGGACGGCTTCCTGCACGGTCGCGCGCAGGGCCGGCTGGGGACGCCCGACGTCCAGCGCACCCCGTACGACGTGGCCCTCGACCTCAAGCTGCGCGGCGACGTACTCAAGGGCGCGGCGATGGCAATGGGGCATCACACGCCGCAGCGTGTGCGCAAACCACTGAGCCACTGGGCCGAGCTGAAAAGAGCGCGTTAGCGCGCTGCGCGGCTGACTTGGGTCGAGTCGAGATAGCGGTGCTCGCCGACCGTCGAGAACTTTGCCGACAGCCAGTAGTTGAGGTCTTCCAACTGGCCCGAGATGGTCAGCTGCTCATCGCCGCGGTCGACCGGGCCCTCACTGCTCCAGCCAGCGAGCGCCTCCACCAGCACACGTCCGTGCGCGGCTGGGGGAAAGAGAACGCCGGCGAGGTGGCTGACGGTCGGTGCGAGGTCGACGTTGGAGGTCGGGTGGCGGTCGAGCACGACCTCCTCGAGGAGGTCGGAGCCAAAGGCGACCAGCGTGCTGTGGATGTCCCAGGGGCTCGTCGTGCCGTGGCCCGCGGTGCCGCCCTGGTGGCTGGTGCCTGGCCAGCCGTGCTCGTTCTCGGCGTCACGCCAGTCCAGCGACACCAGGATCTGCGCCGACCGCGGGTGGTCCCATTCAACCAGCTCGATCGATAGCGTGCCTGCGACGCTTCCGCTCTGGCGGTCGTCGTCGTGGGCGTGCGTGAAGATCGCTCCGACTCCCGGAGCTCTCTGTAGCGCCTCGACGATCGCTTTCTGCCGATGTGCGTCCTCGGTCAGGTCGTAGATGCCGTGGCCCGCCCGGACCAGGTCCGGATGGCCGTCGTCGTCGAAGCGGACAAACGGCTCGAGCACATCGTCGAGGTCGACGCTGTCGTGGTGCGTCGAAAAGCCGTGATCGGAGGTGACAAACAGGTTGAAGCGGTAGCCGCGCGCATCGAGCCCGTCGACCAGCCTGCCGACCTCGCCGTCGACGAGTCGCAGCGCTTCGGTCGCCTCGGGCGAGCCGATACCGTGCTCGTGGGCGGTGTGATCGGGGTCGGAAAGCCACAGCAGGACCAGGTCGGGCTCGACCTCGGGGAGGCCGACTTCGAACAGCATGTCGATGGCGTGGCGATTGCGGCCAGCGTTCGGCTCCGCGGGCGGAGGTGCCGGTCCCACGCGATCGTCAACGACTCCCTCGAGGGCCGCGGGCAGGGCGTACTCGGAGTGCAGGATCGCCCCGCCGCTCAGCGTGTGATTCAGCAGGTACGCCGATCCCTTCGAGCCCGAGCTGACGGCAAGAACCCGTTTCCCGGCGTCGGCGAAGGCCTCTCCCAAGCTTGGGGCGGTCACGAGGTCCTCTCCGGCTGCTTCGATACGGCGAAGCTTCGCGAGCGACGACGTGCGCAGTCCCTCGTCCGGATCGACCGACGGGAAGTACACGGTGTTGCCCATCAGACCGTGGCGCGAGGGGTAGCTGCCGGTCGCGATCGAGGCCGCATTGACCCGCGTGACGGTGGGGAAGACTGAGTGGTGTCGAGTGAATCGGATGCCGTTCCGTGCCAGCGCGTCAAGGCGTGGCATGAGCTCTGCGGTGACGTAGTCGGGGCGCAGTCCGTCGAGCACCAAGATGACCTGTAGCTCGGGCGCCTCCGTCTCTCCACAGCCTGACGCGACCATCAGTGCCACGAGTGCCGTGAACGTCGGGACTCTCGACAGACGACAGTAGGTTATCTTCGACCTCGGTGACCGAGGCGACTGATCTGTTTCTCGACCTGGTCCCCGACCGGGTGCTCGCGGCCGTCGAGGCGGCTGGCCTGCACTGCAACACGGTGTGCTACCCGTTGAACTCTTTCGAGAACCGGGTCTACGAAGTCGAGCTCGAGGACTCCAGCAGGGTGATCGCGAAGTTCTATCGGCCGGGACGCTGGTCAGAAGAACAGATCCTCGAGGAGCACCGCTTTCTCGGTGAGCTGGACGAGGACGAGGTACCGGTCTGTCCGGTGCGGCCTTTCCCGGACGGCTCGACTCTGAAGCGGATCGACGCCATCTGGTACTCGCTGTCGGATCGCCGCGGTGGCCGTGCGCCCGACGAGCTCGACGACCTGGGTGCCGAGCGGCTGGGGATGCTGGTCGGACGCCTGCACGTGGTCGCGGCGCGGCGGCCAGCTCCGGCGCGGCCCCAGCTCGACGCCGACCGCTACGTGCGCCGAGCCGTACGTGCCATCGAGCAGGAGGCGGAGCTGACAGGGGATGTCCGGCATCGATACCTGACCGCGGCCGGAGCGTTGGCATCCATTGCCGACGATCGGTTGGCGGGGGTCGCGACCCATCGCATCCATGCGGATCTGCACCTCGGCAATGTACTGGTGCGCGACGATAGGCTGTTCGTGCTCGATTTCGACGACTTCGTTGTCGGTCCGCCAGTGCAGGATATGTGGCTCGCGATCCCCGGCCGCGACCCCGACGCAAAGCGGCAGTGGGAGCACTTTCTTGCCGGCTACGAGCGTTTTCGCGACTTCGACCCGACCACCCTGGGGCTCGTCGAGGTGCTTCGCGGACTGCGCATGGTGCGCTACACCGGTTGGCTGGTGCGCCGCTGGCACGACCCCGCCTTTCGCCAGGGTTGGCCGTGGTTCGGCACGCCCGACTACTGGCGCCGTGAGACCGACGACCTCGAAGAGCAGCTCAAAGTCATCGGCGAGGGGTCGTCGATGGTGGAGACCGCGCAGACCGCGACGGCGACCGCGGAAGTCATCGAGCTCGATAACAGCGACTACTTCTTCGACTACGAAGACAAGTCGTAGGAGAATGGTGCCGATGCCGGGGCTGAAGCTCGTTGCCTTAATCGCCGCTGCCGCCGCGCTTCTACTCGCGGGTCCGTTGGCGGGCCAGGAGCGCTCAGAGAGATCCCAGGAAACGCGCGAGCTGCTCGAAGAGCTCGGTGTCGCGCCCATCGAGGAGGAGGAAGAGGCTCCCATCGAAGAGGGTGAAGAAGGCGAGGAAGACGTCGATCTGGCCGACATCGACGAGGAGCCTGAGGAGATCGTGCCGCTGCTTCAGGCCGCCGGGTCCTTCCGACAGATCTTCATCGAGAAGAACGTCGTAGTGAGGCTAGAAGACGGCACTCGGCTGCGGGCCGACGTCTTCCGGCCGCAAGACCAGGAGACCCACCCGGCGATCCTCTCCATGAGTCCTTACCCGAAGGACGTCCACTTCCGGGATTGGAACCTCGCGGCATGGGAGAAGCTCGGCGGCGACGAGGCCTACGGTGAGCTCATGCACTGGGAGAGCGCGGATCCACAGTGGTGGGTTCCCCAGGGCTACGTGGTGGTGCGCTTGGACGCTCCCGGCACTGGTGAGAGTGGCGGGTCGACAGCGACCTTGACGCGCGAAGAGGCCGAGGCCTTTGCCGAAGCGGTCGAGTGGGCGGCGCAGCAGCGCTGGTCCAACGGCAGGGTCGCGGTCATGGGCATCTCGTACCACGCCATGGCGGCCTGGCAGGTCGCAGCGCTGCAGCCCGAGGGGTTGGCGGCCATCGTCGCCTGGGAGGGTGCCCAGGATCTCTACGGCGACGTCGCGCGCCACGGTGGCATCCTGTCCAACACCTTCATTGATCGCTGGACGGACAACGTCGAGAAGCTGACCGGAAAGCGCCTACCGGAGCTTGCGGCCGCCAAGAGCGAGCTCTTCACCGAGGAGGTGGCCGAGCACAACCCCGACCTTGCGGCAATTGACGTGCCGCTGCTCTCGGCGGGGAACTGGGGAGGTGTGGGCCTGCACCTGCGCGGTAATGTCTACGGCTTTGTGGGGGCGGGCTCTCGCCACAAGATGCTGCGCCTGCACCTCGGCGACCACGTGGCACCGTTTTATTCGGTCGACGGTCTCGCTCTGCAGAAGCGCTTTCTCGACCGCTGGCTGCGCGATATTCCGACCGGCATCGAGAATGAGCCGCCGATCAAACTGGCCATCCGACTCGGTGGCGATCGCTACCGCTGGCGCTACGAGTACGAGTGGCCGATCAAGCGCACTCACTGGACCCGGTACTTTCTCGACGGCGACGGCCTGGCCCTCGTGGGTGAGCCGCGGCGCCCTTCGACGGCCGTCTACAGCGCCGACGCCACGCGCGGGCGGGGCAGCGCAATCTTCACCTCCGGTGACTTCGAACGCCGCACCGAGGTAACGGGCCCAGCGAAGCTGAAGCTGTGGATCTCGACCACTCACGACGACGCCGATCTCTTCGTCATCGTCCGCAATCTCGACCCCAACGGAAGAGAAGTGACCTATCCTGGGTCGAACCAGCCGGCACTGGCGGCCGCCTACGGCTGGCTCCGGGCCTCGCACCGGGAGCTGGACGCTGCTAGGTCACACCCCTACCGACCGGTGCACGCCCACGCAGAGACGCAGTCGATCGACCCGGAGGAGATCGTTCCGGTCGAGATCGAGATCCTTCCCACCAGCTTCGTTCTCGGCCGCGGGCATCGGCTGGTCGTCGAGGTCGCCGCCAACGACGACCCGCGCCTCTTTCCCTTCACCCATACCGATCCGGACGATCGAGTGCAGGAAGGCCAGATCACCATTCACACCGGTGGCGAGCACGACTCGCATCTCCTGTTGCCGATCATTCGCGGTCGTCGCTGATCGCCCGGCGCTGACGAGCCGTTCGGGAACTATTGGTCAACCCCGAACGTAGTGGTCCCGCAACCCACGACACGGGAGGTGGCCATGGGCATGCACGACCTCAGGTACGGCTGGCGTCTTTTTCTGAAACGCCCCGCGTCCACCCTCATGGCAGTACTCTCGGCGAGGCGCCTCGGCCCTACTTTTACCGCCCCTTCAAACAGGCGTACACCAGGGACGCGATGATGATCCACGTCCGCTCGTCCATGGACACCGCGTCGACCATCGCGGCGATCCGCGAGGCACTTGGCGAGATCGATCCCAACGCGACACTTCTGGGGGTCGGAGCGATGAGCTCATTCGTGTCGCTGTCACTGCTACCGCAGCGCCTCGCGGGATGGATCGCGGGCTCGCTAGGAGCCGTCGGCCTGCTGCTCGCCTCGGTGGGACTCTATGGGGTGGCCGCCTACGTCGTCGGGATCGGGATCGCCCTGGTATCGACGCGCGCCGTAGGCGGATTCCTCTACGGCGCCAGCCCGATGGACCCGCTGGTGTACGTCGGGGCCGCGCCCTAGAGCTCGATGAGGGCGGTGACGACGGTCACCAGATCATGGCGCGTGGCCGCGCTCGCGACGGCAGTTCCCGTTAGAGCTCGTCCCGGTACTTGAAGACGTAGGACAGACCGTGGCGGGAGAACGCCCGGCAGGCCTTGTCCTTGAACTCGATGGCGCGCTCCCACTCTTCGATCGGATAGTAATCGCGCTCGGCAACGACACGGATCTCGCGGACCACGCGCTCCTCGAGACCGAGCCTGTCCGCGATCTCCGCGTCTGACAGTGCCCGTTTGCGCACGTCGGCCGGTAGATGCTCCTGGATGTCGATCTGGAAGGAGTCGGAGAGGCGCAGGATCTCCTCACGGTAGCGCTCGTAGATCTCGGGCTCGACGAAGAAGAAGCTCATCGTGGATCTCTACTTCAAGGCGCGCTCGTCGGCACCGACCGGGCAGACGCGCATGCATTCGTAGCACTGCGCCTGGCTCTGTGAGGCGTAGGTCATCGACCACAGGGTGCGGGTGAAGAAGCTCGAGTAGAGGATCATCTTGCGCCGCTCGGGGTCGGTTTCGTCTAGCGCCGCGCCCAGCGCCTTCTGGAAGCCTGGGACCCAGTGGGTGTAGACCCGAGTGGTGCACTTCGCGGTGTCGTAGCGCCGATTGGCGAAGCGTCCGTCGACGATCTCGCCGCCGAGGCAGCCACCGTCGCTGATCGGACAGACGGCGACGCACGGCACGGTGGCTTCGTTTTCGAACATCTCGACACAGGCCGGGGCAGGGCAGGCCGCCTCTCTCGCCGGGCCGTCGGGGGGTAGCGCCAGGGTGGTCACGATGGCGGAGTAGTAGAGCAGCCCGTGCTGGGGATGGAGAATCGGTCCGGCCAGGCTCGGGGAGCCGCAGCCGGACAGCTCCGCCGCGAGCGCGATCGACAGAAACGGCCGATTCCCCGTGTTCATCCCAGGCGGAACGAAGAGAGCGTAGTAGCCGAGCTCAGATTCGATGAACTTCGCCACCTTCAACCCCAGCGAGTGGATGCGATCGCTCGTACCCATGGTCTCCTGGTGCTCGTGCAGCGGACTGGCCCAGTCAGCGGCCCGAGGCGCGCTGCCGCCGATGACGAACACACGCTGCGCTCCGGGAAGGAGATCTTCGGGACGGAAGCCCTCGGGAGCGGCGTCGAACGCCTCTGCGTCGGCCACGCCGCAGACCTGCGCTCCGGCGCGGGTAGCGAACTCCACGAGCGCGGCCTTCGCCTTCGCCGGGTCGGGCTCGCTCATTTCAGCCTCTTGTGGCTTTGCCCCACGGGACACACGCGCATGCACTCGAAGCACTGGGCGACGCTCTCTTTGTAGAAGCTCATCGCCGACAGCGAGTTGGTGAAGAAGTCCGAGTCGATCATCGAGCGCCGTCGGTCCGGGTCCGGCTCGCCCGCGATCTCGACCAGGCTCTTCTGAATCGAGCCCACGCCGAAGTTCGCCGAGCGGGTGTGGCAGCGCTCGCGGTCGTAGTAGGAGTGCGAGATCCGTCCGTCGTCGTCGATGGCGCCGTCGAGGCAGCCGCCCTCGTCCTTCGGGCACGATGCGAGGCAGGGTGTCGTGCCCAGCTCCTTGAACATCTGCACGCAGGGCTTGGCGGGACAGACGTTCTGGGCCATGACGTGATCCGGGACCAGAGGCAGGCTGGTGACCAGGGCGGCGTAATAGAGCAACCCGTAGTCCGGATGCAGGATGATGTTCGCGGCCAGCGAGCGCGTTCCGAGCCCGGCCAGGACGGCTGCCAACATCATCGACATCGGCGGATGATGGCCGGCAGTGGGTAGCGACGGGGCCTGAAGCGCTCGGTAGCCGTACTCCGACTCGATGTGATCGCACATCACGTGAACGGCGACGTTCTCGCGGAAGTCGTAGCCGGTGATCCCCATTACCCGGTGATCGGGCGAGCGCCAGGCGCCGGCAGTCGGCCCCTGGTTGCCGGCGACGATCACGCTCTTCGCGCCTGGTAGGACGTCCTTCGGGCGATGGCCCTCCGGCACGAACTCGTTGAAGGCGTCGGCGGCGGCGACCCCGACCACCAGCGCTCCGGCTCCCTGGCCGATCTCCCTGATCGGGCCTGCGGAAAACCGCTCTTCGGGCGGTTCTGGGCTCCCGGTCGCCTCGCTCGTGCCAGCTTCCACGTTTATCAGCTTATCGCTTTGCCCACGACTCTCCCCAGGTGTCGCGATAGGCCATCTTCTCGGGAGGACGTCGGAAGATCGGGCCGTGCCCGCCGCCGACGGGCATGCCGAGTGGGACGGCGGCGGCTGTGAACCAGCCGTCAGCGATGCCTAGGAGTTCGCGAACGTCGCTCTCGCAGAAGCAGAGGAGCGTCGTCAAGACGCAGCCGACGCCTTCCGCCCTTGCCGCCAACAGAGCGTTCTCGACCGACGGGTAGACCGAGGCGCCGCCGACGACGGAGGGTCGGTCGAGTCCCGCGTCGGTGATCGCCATGTAGTCCGGATTGAAGCAGAACACCAGGATCGCAGGCACGGCACCCATGTTGTCGGCGAGATGGTCACCGGCCGCGATGGTTCGCTGAGCCTTGGCGAGGACATCTCCCTCGAGCCGCTCCATGCGGCGTGAGGTGATCTCGCAGTAGCGCTGCCACTGCGGTTTGTAGAGCTCCTGCAGCCGTGCCTTCTTCGCAGGGTTTTCGACCACCACGACTCGCCAGGGCTGTTGATTGCCGCCGGTCGCTGCCCAAGTCGCTGCACGCAGGATCCGCTCCAAGGCGCCTTCTGGCAGCGGGTCTGGCCGCAGGCGTCGCACGGCTCGAGTGGTCGACATCGCTTCGTACAGTCCGATCTCGCTCATCGAGCCCTCCTACAGGCTGCGCCGCGCGCCACGGCCTCGCTAGTCCCGCCGAATCCGGAGTGTCTTCCAATGGGGCTCCTGGAGATCGTCGAAGCGGATCGCGATTTCGGCCGAACGCGATTCACCGATCACATGACCGCTGCTAACGACCTGTGCCCGCACCTGAAGGCCGAGAAACGACGCACGCACTCGCGCGCCGATCGGCATTGGCTCGGTCTCGATCAGGGCGCCACTGCGGGACAGGTCTACCACCCTCCGGGACTGCTCGTCGCCTTGTCCCACCACCCGGATCGAAGCCCGTCCCGACACCGGAACCTGTGGGTAGATGCGGTGTCCGTCTGGCGGAGAGTCGGTCGGCATGGGTCCCATGCTATCGCCGTGCCGCGTCCCGTGGGCGTCGGCGTATATGCTCGCAGCGATCAACGGCGCCGCCCGCCTCTCAGTCTGCCTAGCGCTCGCCGCACAGGCCCGGAGCGAGGCTAGGGTATGGCCCGGCGGCGGCGTTGGCCTAGCTCCCGCCAGGTGGCGAGGATCAGGCCCTCTTCTTCGATCACCCGGCGCAGCTCCGGAGCCAGCATTGCGTCGAGATCGCCTTTGCGGGTCGGCCCGGAGCCGGAGATGAAGGGGAAGTTCGGGCTCGGCTCCGTGGCGTGCATGATGACCATCGTCACGCCGGGTTTGAGGTCGCGAAGCGCTTGGCTGTAGTGCTCGACCTTCATCTTTCGCCAATCTTCGGTCGGCGCGTCCTGGCCGCCTTCGGGGCGCCAGCCGTAGCTGGTGTTGTGCAGGTCGTCGAGCACCGGCAGGCCGGCCTCCCAGATCCTCTTGCCGATCGCCTCGGCCTGCAGCAGGCGGTCGGGGATCGAGCCCGACCCGGCCAGGTACTGGGCGCGGATGGCGGTGTTGTGCCCGCCCGGGTACATGATCGGGATGCCCTCTTCGGTCCCCACCTCGATGTAGCGCTCGAGAAACTCGGGAGTGGCGAAGAGCGTGCCCATGTGCGAGTCGAGGTGCGTGGGCTCGAATCCGTGCTGGCGGGCACGGCGGATCTGGGCGCGGACCTCGGCTTCGATCTCGTCCGGGCTGGCGGCACCGACGACCTGCGCGACCGACCTCCACATGCAGCCGCGCGAGTCGACCAGACCCGGCGCGGCGTCCTTTCCGACGAGGGGGCCCCAGCAGTACTGGTCCCACTCGGAGGTCAAGGTCAGGTGCAGGCCGGCGTCCAGGCCGGGGTCGTCCTTCAGAGCCGCGACCAGCTCCGTGACCCAGGGGCAGGGCATCATGACGCTCATCGAGTTTGCGACGCCCTGCCGGATCGCCTTCAGCGCTCCAACGTTGGAGTCGTGCGACATGCCGGCGTCGTCAACGTGCAGGATGACGACGCGGTCCTCGACGCCCCAGCCCAGCTTCTGCGCGTAGGTCTCGGCCCACGCCGGCGCGACGACGAGGCCAAGGGCGGCCGAGGCGAGGATCATCTTCAAGGGATGCGCTCCGCGGTGAGGATGATGTCGGGATCGTGGACCGTCATCTTGCTGGCGATGCCGTCCGTGACCTGAAAGCGGATCCGCACGGCATCGGCGCCGCCGGGGTGGAACTCGTGCGTGGCGACGGCGAACAGGTTGCGTGGAAAGCCCTCGCCGTATCTGAAGCGCACAGTCCCGGTCCACACGCGTAGTGGCCGACGTAGGTGGCGGCGTCGAAGGTGGGTCGCTGGGGGCGCTGTGGCTCGCCGAGTGAGGTGAGAAACGCCGCCACCGCGGCGGCGACGGGCAGGCCGAGGGGCAGACCCAAAATCGATCGGCGGCTGAGGCCGAGGCTCCGTTCGTCACGTCTCACGACCGCAGATGGTACCAGCGAGCCCGTCCAGAAACTTTGTATCCCCTGAGACGTTATGTGGAAGGAGAATCCCCCTGGAGGAGGGTTGCTTTGAGCCACGAGCTGAAGATCGAAGACCTATCCAAACGGTGTGCGCGCACTGGATCGCGTCAGTCTGACCATCCCGACCGGCATGTTCGGGCTTCTCGGCCCCAACGGCGCCGGCAAGAGCACGCTCACGCGGACCCTCGCGACCCTACAGGAGGCAGACGAGGGCTCGATCTAGCTCGGCTCACTCAACGTGCTGAACCAGAAGGAGGAGGCGCGTAAGACGCTCGGCTACCTGCCTCAGGAGTTCGGTGTGTATCCGAAGATTTCCGCCGAGGTGGAGCGACTACTGCGCCAGACCAACCTCTGGGACGCACCGAAGAAGAAGCTTCGGCACATGCTCGGGCGGAATGAAACAGCGCTTCGGCATTGCCCAGGCACTCCTGGGTGACCCCCGGCTGATCATGGTCGACGAGCCGACGGCGGGCCTCGATCCGGCCGAGCGGCTGCGCTTTCTCAACCTCCTGTCGGACATCGGCGAGAACATCGTCGACGAGCCGCCGTGCGTGCCGGTATAGACCCGTTCCACAAGCTGACCGATCGCAACCCCGACGACAATCTGACGCGCGACGAGACGGTCGATGCCTTGACGCCGGCTGCGGGCGCCGGGTAGGCAGTCCCCCCACAGGTCCGAGGGTAGGATGGTAGGTCCTCGACCGCAGTACGGGGGCCCCGATGACGCAACTCTCGAAGCTCGGCGTGTGTCTCGTCTGCTCACTATCGCTGGGTTGCGGCGGCCCGGTCCCCGGCAGCGACGCGGGTCGGTCGCCGCGGATCGCGCGGTACGACCCCAACCATGACCCGCTGGTCAACTCGCCGCGGCTCTTCGAGCCTTATCCGGCGCACAATCCCGAGGTGGTCGCGCGCGACGAGACGCTGATCCGCTACCTGCTCGACGAGCCGCGAACGCTCAACCCGATCTTCGCCATCTTCCGGGAGGACCACTACCTCTCATGGGCGCTCTTCGATCGGCTGGTCACCCGCGACGCGACGATGAAGCCGATCTGGAACCGGTCGATGGTCGAGCACGCGGAGTTCTCACCGGACCACACGCGGGCGACCATTCGGCTGCGGCCGGGCTTGCGGTGGCACGACGGTGTTGCGCTGAGCGCCCACGACGTTCGCTTCACCTGGCAGGCGGTGAACGACGACAGTGTCCCAGCCGCCGGCTACAAGCACGGCATGGCGAAGGTCACCGACGTGGAAGTCTTCGACGACCGGAATCTGGTGGTGCACTTCCTGGAGTCCGATGTCACGAACATCATTGCGCTGATGTGCCCGCCGATTCCCCGACACATCTGGGACAACGCTCGGGAGCTGGCGAACGATCCGACGCTGCGCTCGAGCGAATACCACAACCATTGGGCGCGCGAAGAGGTGGTGGGGAGCGGACCGATGCGCTTCGTCGAATGGGTACCCAAAGACAAGGTCGTGGTCGAGCGTTGGGACGATCACCCGGATCGCGCCCGCACCTCACCGTTCAAGCGCATCCTCTTCCGTGCCCAGCCCGACCGAAACCTGGGTCTCTTGCTCTTCAAGAAGGGCGAGCTCGACGAGTACTGGATGACTCCGCAGCAGTTCGCGACGCAGTCCAACGACGAGGAGTTCGCCAAGATCGGCCTGAAGGGCTGGGCCCCGGCTCGCCGGATCGGCCGTATCGCGCTCAACCAGGACGGCTCCAACCCGTTCTTCGCCGATGTGCGCGTGCGCCGAGCGATGGCGCATGCGTACGACATGGACCGCGTGCTGAAAGACGTCACCTACAACCTCTATGTGCCTTCCAAAGGCATCTTCGACCCGCAGCACCTCGGCTACAACCCCGAGGTGGGGCGCCTGGAGTTCGACCTCGAAAAGGCTGCCGTCCTCATAGAAGATGCTGGCTGGCTGACCTCGAAGGATGACGGCTGGCGCTACAAAGAGATCGACGGTCAGCAGGTGCGTTTCACCTTCGAGCTCGAGATGGCCCAGACCTACGTCGACGCCGTGCGCATGGCCAACATCTACCGCGAGGACCTACGCCGCGTGGGCGTCGAGATGACTACGCGCATCGCCGAGAACGCTACCCACGAGACGCACCTGCAGAACCACGAGTTCCAGGCCGCCGCCGACGCCGACGAGGTCACGACCGACCCCGACCAGTGGTCGATTCGCCTGAAGACCGAAAGCTACGACACTGGACGCAACTACACGGGCTACTCCAACCCCGAGGTCGATCGCCTGTTCGCCGCCGGCCGCACCGCCTTCGATCCGGAGAAGCGGCGAGAGATCTACCGTGAGATTCACCGCCTCACCTACGAGGATCAGGCCTACATGATGATGTGGAACTACACCGAGATCCGCGCCTACTCCAAGCGCCTGCGTGGCATCGAGCTCGCGCCCTCGGGCTCGTTCCTCTTCCAGGCCACTCCACCGCCGGACACCGATTGGTGGACCTCGCCGGGCTGGTGGGTGCACGTCGAAGACGTGCGGCCGTGAGCTGTTGGATTGCCTTTGGATACGCAGGTCCTTGCACGCCCTGAGGGAGGGAATGAATGAAGCTATCCGAGTACGTTTCCTATGACGCAGCGGGTCTTGCCGAATTGGTTGGGAACAGGGAAGTGTCGCCGGACGAACTTCTCGATTGTGCTGGCGAGGCAATGGAATGGGTGAATGGTGAGATCAACGCCGTTGTGGATCGGATCGAAGCACCACTACCGGGAGACCAGAACGGACCCTTTGCTGGCGTACCGTTTCTGGTCAAAGACCTCGTGCTGCACATCGCCTCGGTTCCAAACCGATCCGGGACGCGTGCGCTCGCCAATGGGCAGTTCGTTCCCGAGGAGCACTCCGAGCTGTTCAGGCGATTCTGCGCGGCTGGGCTCACCACTGTCGGCGTGACGTCGACACCGGAGTTCGGCTTCAATGCGTCCAGCGAGGCACTCTTGTATGGGGAACCGACGCGCAACCCCTACAACCTTGCCAGGTCGTCAGGTGGGTCGTCAGGAGGGTCTGCTGCGGCTGTCGCCGCGGGTATCGTCCCCATGGCCCACGCCAACGATGGTGGTGGTTCGATCAGGATTCCCGCAGCTACCTGCGGCCTGGTCGGGCTGAAGCCGACCCGTGGCCGTACGCCGATAGGCCCGGACTACAGTTTTCCATTGCTGGGAATGGGGATTGAGTTTGCCGTGTCCCGAACAGTTCGGGATAGTGCCATCTTGATGGATCTGGTTCAGGGGCCGGAGGTGGGCGCCCTGTTCTCTATTCCAGAGCCACAGCTCCCCTATGCAGAGGATCTACACGAGAATCCCGGCCGGCTGCGAGTAGCCCTGGCGCACAGTCTTCCCGGTACACCCGATCCCGATGAGCAGATCGTCGCTGCTTTGGACAGGACAGCGTTGCTCTTTGAAGGTGAGGGACACCTCGTTGAAGTCGCCGTGCCCGAATACGACGCTGCGCAGTTTCACGACGCGAACTTTCTGGCGTGGACTTCGTTTCTCGCCGCCGGTGTCTATGGTCTTAGCGGACAGCTGGGAATCGAACCGGGACCGGACTACTACGAACATGCAACTTTGGCGTGTGCCGCTGCGGGGGCCGAATTCACGGCGCTCGACGTGGAGGGGGCTCTTGCGTCGATCAACGCCGTTTCACGGGCGGTAGGCTCGTTCTTCGAGCGCTATGACGCCATCCTTCTCCCCGCCTTGCGGCATGAGCCACTCAAGCTCGGCTACCTGAATCAGAACGATCCGTCGTTGTCCGCTAGGGACTGGTATGACCGGATCTTCGACGTCGTGCCCTATACCGCGCCCTTCAATATGACTGGTACTCCCGCAATCACGGTACCGGCAGGCATGCACAACTCCATGCCGGTGCCCATTCAGATCGGCGCTCGATACGGCGACGAATCCACGTTGTTCAAACTTGCGGCTTTTCTCGAACAAGCCCAACCGTGGAGCAGCGCGCGCCCGGCGGTTCTCGCGGGAGACTAGGGTCTGGTCAGCGCCTCCAGCGTCTGCACGAAGCCCGTCGGGTCGGCCGGCGTGAGCATCAAAGGTCGGTCCGAGTTCCGCCAGATGACGACGAAGCGGTCGAGCCTGGAGATGTAGAAGCGGAAGGTGACGCTGCGGGTCTTCAGCAGACCGAAGCCGCCCCATAGGCCGCCCGCGCCGATGCGCATGCCCCAGCCGAACTGCTCTCGGAAGGCGCGGAAGGTGAACTCCTCGACCCTCTCGATGTCGGACGCGGGGAAGTTGGCCCGACGCATCGGCCACTCGATCTCCAGGCCATCGGCCGAGACGTTGAACCACGTGGGTCTCATGTACAACCAGATGAAGAGGTAGACCGCGGCAACGAAGGCCGCGATGATCAGGGCGCCGCCCGCCATGGATCCCAGCCAGAGCATGACCAGCGGTAGCGGCAGCACCAGCACGGTGAGCCACAGGATCAGCCCCGCCATCGGGGCGAGCGGGAAGCGCCTCACGGCGCTAGTTTGCCGCGAGGGACGCTGAGACGATCTCGCGGTCGTTGCGCACGATGACGTGACGGTTGGCGAAGGCGGGGTGGCCCCAGTTGATCTGCGCGTCACCGAACCTGCGTGGACCGAAGCCGGCGCTGGTCGTCGGATCGATCAGGTGGGTGCGATCGATCTCCTCGTAGCCCTTGCGCGTGAAGCGACAGAAGATCAGGTCGCCGGTGTCAGAGAAGGCGATCCAGCGGTCGCCGTTCTGGACCATGAAGGCCGAGCCCCAACGGCCCTGGCGCACCATGGTCTTGTCTTCCCAAATGCGCTCGCCGCTGCGCGCGTCGAGCGCCCGAAGCTCGCCGTAGCTACCGATGCCGTAGACGGTGATGCCCTCGAAGATCGGCGTGGTGATGAGCGAGTGCAGCGCCAGCGTGTCCTTCGGCATTTCGGTGCGGCCCTTGGCACGCCACAACTCCTTCACTCCCGGCTCGTGGGTGAGCTCGAGCATCAGCGAGCCGCCGTAGAACTGGCTGAGAAAGAGCCGGCCCTCGGAGACCGTCGGATCGGCGACCGAGAGCGTGTCGCGGGCCTCGTAGTCGAAGCTCCACAGGATTTCGCCGGTCTGGGGGACGAGAGACGCGATTGCCAGCGGATGCCAGATCAGGAGCTGGCGATGGCCCATCGCCTCGACGATGGTGGGTTGTGCGTAGCCGGGCTCGGACCGGGTCTCGATCGCACGCCACCTCTCTTCGCCGGTGCGCTTGTCATAGGCGATGACCATACCGTCGGGCTCCGCGCCGACGATGGTGATGGCCAGCTCGCCGTCGATCAGCACCGAGCTCGAGAAGCCGAAGATCGGTACTCCCACGTCGTAGTCGGTGGGGTAGTGCTTGCGCCACAGTTCCTTGCCGTCGGTCGTCCGCATGGCTATCAGGTGCCCGGCTGCACCTACGACATAGACGCGATCGCCGTCTACCGTCGCCACGGCTCGTGGGCCTTCGGCATAGGAGCCCATGATCGACGAGTAGTCGACCGGCCAGGAGTGGGTCCACAGCAGCTCGCCGGTCTTCTCGTCGAGCGCGAGCATGCGCTCCGTACCGTCGATGCGGCCGGTGCCCTGGTTGCGCTCGAAATCGGCGACAAACACTCGGCCGTCGGCAACCACCGGACCTGAGTAGCCTTCCTTGACCGGGGTGCGCCAGCGAATCTCTAGCCCGTCTTCCGGAAAGCGCTCGAGGATCCCGACTTCCTTCCACACCGAGTCCCCATCCTTGCCGCGCCAGGCCGGCCAGTCGCCTGCGGAGGCGACCTGAGCAGCCAGGAGTACCGAAAGTCCGGTGCCGAACAGTTTCATGCAGCGATTCGAGATCATGTGCTCCTCCAAATCCAGGAAGTCGCTACTCGACGATGGCCTGATACGTGAGCTGCTGCATAAGTTGGCGCAACGGGTATGTGCCGTCGGGGATTAGCTGGGTGAGCACGATGCCTACCAGCTCCTGCTCACGGTCGACCCAGAAGTGGGTCGTAGCCGCGCCGCCCCAGCTGAACGTGCCCTTCGACATCGGAATCCCGGTCAGCGCAGGCTCTACGGCGACGAACCCGGTCAGCCCGAAGCCCAACCCCCAGGCGCGGCCCGCCGTCGATAGCGGGCTGCCTCCACCGAAGAGGCTGGTGAGCGGATCCGGGGGAAACTCGGAGTGCAGGTGGTTCGACATCATGAGGTCGACGGTCGAGGGCGCGAGGATGCGCACGCCGTCGAGCTCCCCGTCGTTGGCGAGCATCTGCGCGAAGCGCAGGTAGTCGGCCGCCGTCCCCACCAGGCCCGATCCGCCCATCTCGAGCTTGGCGGGCTTGCGGTACGGGCTCGTGTCGGGGTTGTCGGCCATGATCATGCCGCCGGTCGGTGTCGGAGCGTAGTTGGCAGCGAAACGCGACGCCTTGCTGTCGGGGACGTCGAAGGCGGTGTCGACCATCCCCAGCGGGTCGAAGATGCGAGCCTTCAGAAAGTCGCCGAAGCTCTGGCCTGACGTCACCTCGATCAGGCGGCCGAGTACATCCATACCCACGCTGTAGTTCCAGGCCGTGCCGGGCTGGGCGATCAGCGGCTGCTGCGCCAGGGCCTTGGACCACTGCTCGAGACTGCCATGCGGGCTCATCGGCGCGGCTCCGACAGAGCCCGCCTTCGTGTACATCTTGGCCACCGGTGAGCCGAAAAAGTCGTAAGTGAGCCCCGACGTATGGGTGAGGAGGTGCTGGATCGTCATGGGCCGCGCCGGCTCGGTCTGAATCTCGCTGCCCTCCTCGCCGAGGTAGACCTTCATCTCGGAGAACTCCGGCAGGTACTTGGCCACCGGATCCGTCAGCAGAAAGTGGCCCTCTTCGTAGAGGATCATCACCGCCACTCCGGTCACGGGCTTGGACTGCGAATAGAGCCGAAATAGCGTGTCGCGCGCCATCGGTTCGTTCTTGGCAACGTTCTGTTGCCCGATCGCCTCGAAGTGCACCACCTGCCCCTTCCTCGCGACCAGGCTCACCACCCCAGGGATCTTTCCGGCGTCGACATACTTTGCCATCGCCGGGACGATCCGTCCCAGCCGCTCGCTCGACATCCCGACCGCCTCAGGCTTAGAAACCTCGACCGAGTCCTCGACCGCCAGCCCAGCTCCCTCCACTAGAAACATACAAACCAAACCAAGAACGACACGGCGCATGCTCACCTCCCTGAGAACCCCAGGATTCTACGCTCTCCCTAACTCCAACGGAGGGACCGTGACGTCACCCCGTTGGCATCCGATCCGAAGCGGCCCCGCCGCGAAGAGATCGCCACCCGCGCCTAAAACCGAAACCCAGCAGTGATATTCACAGTCGTGATGGACATGTCGATGTTCTTGTTGAACTTCTCCCGCAGCGCCACTACTTGTTCCAGAGGCCGATCGATTGCCTCGGTCAGGGCGCTGATGTCGACGACCTTGTACTCGGCGCCGATCAGAAACTTGCTCTTCTGGCCCATCGGAAACTCAAGGAAGGCACGGCCGTCGAAGGCGGAGTAGTCGTAGTCGAGCGACTTGTCGTTGCGAGCCGAGGCGCCGAGGTCTGAGGTCTGCCCCGAGAACTTGAAAATCGAGTAGTTGCCCTGCAGCGTTAGCCGGGCTTTGTGGCCGAGCTTGAACTTGAGCTCGCCGCCAAGGCCGAGCTCGGGCCCGAAAGCGGCGACGTCGCCACTGCCTTGGCCGCCGATGACGTAGTTGCGGGGTGGGTTCTCATAGATCTGAATTCCCGTGGCGAGCCCGGCGTCGACGTCGAAGGTGCCGTAGATGCCAAAGACTCCGAGGTGCACCCAGGGTACGAACTGCACCACCCCGTCCGGGTTGAAGGTGAAGGGCGTGTAGGCCAGCCGGGTGTTGAGAAACGTCGTTTCGAGATCCGCGTTGTAGACGGTTCCCTCGGCGATTGCCTGATAGTCGAATCGCTGTCCGTCGAAGACGATCTCGTCCACACTCATGAAGAGGTCGCGTGGCGCCGCGCCGATCGCGGCGGCGTCCATCTGCGAGGCGTCAACGAAGATGGTGAAGTACTTCCACATGTGCTCGAACGACAGACCGACGGTGTCGTTCGAACGGTCGAAACCGAAGTCCTGAAGGGCGAAGGACTCCGCGTTGTCGCGCTGGTTCTCGGGGCGAAGCTGGTTGATAGGCCGGTTGGTCTCGACCACCGAGGCCTCGAACGGGTCGACCGTTCCCACGGTGATGTTCAGGCGCGAACGTATGCCGGGCTCGCGATGCCGCCCGCGGCCGGCGGCGGCCGGGCTGGCGAGCGAGAGGATGAGCAGCGCAGTCGTGGAGGCCAGGGCGAGTCTTTTCATCGCGCTCCTTTGTCAGGGCCGATCAGGCCCACCCCCGCCGATCCTCATGGCGTGAATAATCAAATAGTAATGCTTCTATTGAGGAGTCGCAACTGGCTCGGCTACGATCGCGCCGATGTCACGGCTCCTGACCTGCACCTGGGCCCCGACGGTGCTACGGCCGCCCCGGCTGATACGCCGTTCTGCCAAGAGCGCCGATGCCAACCCCGCCGAGCCGACGGCCGACGAGCTCAACCGGCGTCTGCTGGAGCCGGTGCTCCTGGCCGAGCGGCTGGGAATAGATGCGCTCCTCGTCGCGCAGCGGTGGTGGGGCAGTGGCAAAGAGATCGAGGGATCGAGCTTCGACTGCACAGCGATGACCGCGTTCTATGCTGCCCACACGCGGCGCCTGCGCCTGGTCACCGCGATCCACCCCGGCTTCTTCCTGCCGGCGCCGATCGCGAAGTGGGGCGCGAGCCTTGACCGCATCACCGGCGGCCGCTGGAGCATCAACGTGACCTCTGGTTGGAATCTCGAGGAGTTCGGCATGTACGGCGCCCAGCTTCTGGAGCACGACGAGCGCTATGCCCGCTCGGCGGAGTTCATCGAGATCCTGCGCGGTGCCTGGAGTGGCGAGTCCTTCAGCTATGCGGGGAGCTACTACCAGGTCGACGAGCTGTGCCTCGAGCCGCGTCCTCATTCACCGCTGGAGGTCTATCAGGGCGGCCAATCGCCGGCGGCGATCGCCATGGCAGCGCGCCACAGCGACTGGATGTTTCTCAACGGCGGACCGCCGGAGAAGGTCGGCGACCTGATCTCAACGGCTCGGGCCGCTGCCGCCCGGCAAGGGCGGGAGCTCCGTTTCGCCCTCTACGGCATTCCGGTGTGCCGCGAGACCGACGGTGAGGCCGAGGCTGCCGTGGCGGCGATGGTCGAGGCTGCCGACCCCGAGCTGGTCGCGCGCCGGCGTGAGCGGGTCGACGGCGCGGAGGGGATGTGGGCGCGTTCCGACGATCCACTGACGACGCTGGACACCAACGAGGGGCTTGCGACCCGGCTCATCGGCAGTCCTGCCACCGTGCTCGAGCGGGTGCGAGAGCTGCGTCGGCTCGGCGTTGACTGTTTGCATCTGACCCTTGGGGATCGGCTTTTCAACGAGAAGGTCCTGCCGAGCTTTGACGAAGTGTAGGCTTGAGCCTTCCACGGCGGACTCGATGAACGGAGGGACTATGCGCAAGGGATTGTGGACATTCGTGCTGTTGGTGACGATGGCGCTGCCGAGCCTCGGCCAAACGCCGGCCGGTGCGGCCGACTGGGCGAACGAGATCGAGACGCACGTGCGTGTCGTGCCGAACGTGACCTACCTCACGGCGGATGGCTACGAGTCGAAGCTCGATCTGTACCTGCCGCGCCAGGGTGACGATCCGACTCCGACGCTCGTCTACATTCATGGCGGTGGCTGGGTCGGCGGCACGAAGGAGTCCAACGTCATGCGCCTCATGCCCTACCTGCAGATGGGCTGGGCGGTGGTCAACGTGGAGTATCGGCTCGGTCGAGTCGCTCTCGCCCCCGGAGCGGTCGAGGACTGCCGTTGCGCGCTGCGCTGGATCCGCAACAACGCCGCCGAGTACAACATCGACACCTCGAAGATCGTGGTCACCGGGCATTCTGCCGGTGGTCACCTATCGCTGACCACCGGCATGCTCACTGCCGCGGCGGGCTTCGACAACCGGTGCCCGAAGCGGTCCCCGACCTCGGCAGATGCCATGGTCGAGGAGATGCCGGTGGCCGCCATCGTCAACTGGTACGGCATCACCGACGTACCGGATCTGGTTTCCGGGCCGAACGCGAAGACCTACGCCGTGGCGTGGATGGGGAGCCTGCCGAACAAGGACACGCTCGGCAAGCAGCTGTCACCGCTGAATATGGTCCGAGGCGACCTGCCTCCGATCCTGACCATTCATGGCGACGCCGACCCGATCGTTCCCTACGCCCATGCGACCCAGTTGCAGGCCAAGCTCACGCAGGCCGGGGTCGCCCATCGGCTTCACACGGTGCCGGGCGGCGGGCACGGCGGCTTCTCGTCGAAAGAGATGAGCCAGGCGTATCAGGTGATCCGGGCCTTTCTCGCGAAGCACGTGACCGGTTCTTCATAGGAGCGTGTCGACTCATCTCAGCCCGGCCGAGGTCGAGGCGTTCCACGACGACGGCTTTCACCTGCGGCGTCGAGTGCTCGGCGAAGCCGAAGCCGCGGATTGCCGTCGCCGACTGGAGGCCTTCGAGGCCGCATCGGATGGCGAGGGCTCGGTTCCCAAAGCCGACCTGCACCTGCTTTTCCGCTGGGCCTGGGATCTCGTCCACGACCCTCGTATCGTCGATCCGGTGGTCGACCTGCTGGGGCCCGACGTTCTCCTATGGTCGCTGAACTGGTTCATCAAGGAAGCGCACTCGGGCAAGTTCGTCTCCTATCATCAGGACGCCACCTACTGGGGCCTTGAGCCCCATGATGTGGTCACGGCATGGGTGGCGTTGTCGGATGCCAGTGCGGCGACTGGGCCGATGAAGTTCATCCCCGGAACGCATCGAGACTCGATCTTCAGCCATACGACGACCTACGAGGACGACAACCTGTTGACGCGCGGCCAGACGATCGAGAACGGTTTCGACGGCGAGAGCGCGGTTCTTGCACCGCTTCGATCTGGCGAGATGTCGCTGCACCATGTGCGGCTTGTACACGGGTCCGAGCCGAATACGACACCTGATCGCCGGATCGGTCTGGTGCTGCGCTACTGCGCGCCGCACGTTTGCCAGACCAAGATCGAGCGCGACACGGCGACACTTGTCGCAGGTAGAGATGTCCACGGCAACTTCGACCTGATGGACGCTCCGACCCAGGACATGGGCAGCGCCGAGGTGGATCGGCATCGCGACGCGGTCGAGCGCCTGAGCCGAGCGATCCTGTCCTAGTTTGGGTCCAGCCAGGCGGCGCGGAAGCTGCGTTGGGCCGCGCTGAGAGCTGTTGAGGCCGAAACGTCTCTGACGACCTCCTCGGGGTCTTCGATGAGGCGCACAGCGACACGCCGCATTCCGGCTCTGCCGTGAACTTCGAGCTCGAGACGGTCTCCGGGTGATGCCTGCTCCACAACCCGCTCCCAGTTTCGGGAGCGCCGCATGCGCCGGCCATCGATGGAAACGATGGTGTCGCCGGTATCGACGCCGGCTGCGTAGAAGGGCGTGCCGACTCGTGTCGGGCTCGTGATCTCGGCGCCGTCGATGCTGAAACTTATGTCTGGCTCGCCGGCCCACGCCGCGCCCGGGTTGCGGCGCTCGATCGAAAAGCCGGCCTGGGCCACGAGCGGGGCGTAGTCGGGAATCGAGCTACCGCGAACGTGGTCTGCGAAGAACAGGTGCGCCCAATCGGCTCCGCACAGCTCGCCGAGGAGTGCTTCGATATCGGTGATGTCGTAGGGAGTCTCGTCGGCGCCGAGACCCCGCCAGGCGGCTTGCATCAAGGCGTCCAGCGAGCTTCCGCACTCCCCGCGCATCTGCAGGTCGAGCGCCAGGCCGATAGCCTCGCCGTAGAAGTAGTAGCTGAGGAATGTGTTGCCGGCATTTTGGGGATCTACCCAGACGCCACGGTCTCGAAAGGCAGCGCGGCGGCTCATGTCGACGGGCGAGCCGAAGCCTGGCCCCGGCGAGCGCACGACGCGGTCGATGGTTTCGGTCAGGTCGCGGGCGAAGCGGACGTCGCTCCATAGATCGGCCCGTCGTAACAGCAGACCGTCGTAATAGTTGGTGAAGCCCTCCGCGAACCAGAGGGCGTCGGTGTGGATCGTCTCGTCGAATGGGAAGGGCTCGAGTGCCTCCGGGCGGATGCGCTCGACGTTCCAGACGTGGAAGAACTCGTGCGACAGGGTCTCCAAGAGCGTTATCGCCGACTCGGCGAGTTCGAGGCTCGAGACCAGTGGGGTCGAATTGCGGTGCTCCATGGCGTCACCGTCGGCCCAGGGGAGGTAGTCGACGAGAAATGTGTAGGTGCCGAAGTCGAAGCTCGGAAGCTCGCCGAAGACAGCCTCACCTGCGGCCACAACGGCACGCGTCATCTCGATGTAGTCGTCGATCTCGGCGTTGGTGCCTCGGTGGTGCACCGCCATCCGAAAGGCCTGGGGCGGGGTTCCCTGCTGCCACTCGCGTAATACGAAGTTGCCGATCTCGATGGGGCTGTCGAGGAGGTAGTCGAGGCTCGGAGAACGAAAGACGTGCGGATCCTCGGTGGGCTCGAGCTGCGTGGCGATACGCCAGTCAGGCTCGGGCGGCGCGATCCGCACTTCGACCGGTCCGCCGATGCCAATCGGCCGGACCAGGACCGAGGGGGGATTCAGGTGTGCATGCGTTTCGTCGATCGCGGAGTAGGTCCCGGACACCAGGTCGCCGTAGACGGTGTAGCTGAAAACCACTATGCCGTCGTGTGTGTCGGCGATCCAGGCCGAAGAATCCGGCCGGCGCAACGCGATCGCCTCGCCGCCACCATCCACGGCACTCGCAGCGTAGATGTTGCGGGCGAACTCGTGCAGCCGGTAGCGGCCCGGTGACGAGCGGGCCATGCGCATCTCGAGCGGACCACTCAGTCCCTCGACGCGTAGCTCGACGTGTGCCTCGTGATGGCGGTAGCCCGGGAACGAGAGACGGTACGAGATCGAGGGCTGGGCGGCCACACCGGTGCCGGCCCAGCCACAGACGATGGCAACGGCGACGGTGAAGGTCCGCGTCAAGACCGAGCCGCGCTGCCGGGAAGTCGATAGGCGGTTTCGGCGGTGGTGCGGAAGAGCGCGGCTTTCTCGTCGGCGCTCGAGCCCGCCGCGATCCGCTTGAAGGCGTTGTAGAGAACGGAGTATGAGCACGACACCCGGTCGACCGGAAAGTTGCTCTCGAACATGCACCGGTCCGTGCCGAAGAGCTCGATGCAGGCCTCGTGATAGGGCCGCTGAGCATCGGCGAGTTCCTCTGATGTCGGCGGCTCGGGGGCATGGTGCCAGTCGAATCCGTTGAGCGGCATCGCCAGCCCGCCGAGCTTGACGACGATGTTCGACCTGCGCGCCAGCTCCTCGATGTCTCGTCGCCAGACCGCGTAGACCTCGTCGCCCAGTCCCGTGTAGGGGCCGATACCCAGCGGTCCGCCGAAGTGATCGAGCACGATGGTGGTGTCTGCAAAGGCTTCAGCCAGCTCAGCAACCTCGAGGATTTGCGGGTGGTAGAGCCAGGCGTCGAAGACCAGATCCCGCGCCGCCAGCTGTGCGAAGCCCTCGCGGAACGTCGGGTCCAGATATAGGTGCTGTGGAGGACGGGTGTGGGAGTTGCGGATGTCGGCGCTGCCGTCCCAGCCCGCGGCGTGGCGGATGCCGCGGAAGCGGGGACTCGCCGCGATGTGGGCGTCGAGCACCTCGCCCACCGCCGCGCCGAGGGTCAGGTCGGCGAAGCTGATGATGCCAGCTGCCACCGCCGGCGCCCCTTCTCGGGCCGCCGCGGCGACCGCGACCGCGTCGACGAACGGCGTCTCTCCCACCGGCCGTAGGGGCTCCGGCCCGTCCTGGAGGTAGCCCGACATGCACTCCACGAAAACGGTCGAGACCACGTTGTGTCCCTGGCCGAGATCATCGAGCAGCTCGTCGAGCATGTAGGTCGCGCCCGGGCGATCCCACAGATGGTGGTGCGGGTCGCAAATCTCGAGCTCGGGCTCGAGAGCGGGCTCACGGACGTCGCGCTGTTCGGTGGCCATCTCGGTTTGCCTCTCCAGAATGGGTCGGTTAGCGTATCGCGACTTGTGGCGCCAGCACCTGCGCTCCGGCCCTCAGGAGAATCGATGCCTCTAGACCTACAGTCGTACCCGATCCATCTCTTTCAGGCCTCCCAGGAGCGCGCCTGGACCACTGCCGATATCGACTTCTCGCGTGAGCGTGAGCACTGGACGAGTCTTGACGATGGCGAGCGTGAGGTCTTGGGCCGACTGGTCGCCGGGTTCAAGGTCGGGGAGCGCGGCGTGACTCACGAACTCGCGCCTCTGTTAGAAGTAGTGCGCGATGAGGGGCGGCTCGACGAGGAGCTCTACCTGACGGCGCAGCTGTTCGAGGAGGCCCGCCACGTCGAATTCTTCGAGCGCTGGATCGACGCCGCGCTCCCCGGGATCTGGGGGCGCGACATCCCGTTCCCGGAGCTTTCGGGCGATCTCTTCTCAGACCGACTGCCCGAGGTGATGCGAGCGCTGCGCGACGACGCGTCGCCGGCGGCGCAAGTGCGGGCCGTGATGATGTACCACTTCTACGTCGAGGGCGTCGGAGCGGAGTCGAGCTACCCGATGTTCTTCGACATCTTCGACCGCACTGGGCTGTTTCCCGCGCTGAGCGAAGGCATCCAGCTCATTCGTCGCGACGAGGCTCGCCATATCGCCTTTGGCTGCTACCTGCTGCAGCGCCTGCTCAAGGAGCACGACGAGGCGCGAGCGACGTTCGACGAAGAGCTCTTGAACCTCGAGGAGGTCGTCGAGTTGGCCGGGCTTCAGAACCTCGCCGGCTTCGCCGACGGCGCGGTTCCGTTCGGCCTCGACCGAGCCAAGTACCGGATGTTGTATCGCGAGAACTTCGAGCTTCAGAAGCACAACGTCTTCGAGCGTAGGACGCAATTGCTCGGGGCCGTTTGAGCGAAGCTCCCGCCGATCCGCTCGGCATCTTCCGTTCCGATCTGTTCGCAGGTCGCACCGCCGTCGTCACCGGCGGCGGCACGGGCCTGGGCTTCGCCATCGCGCGGGCGTTCGCCGCCCGGGGCGCCAACCTGGTGATTGCCAGCCGGAACTCCGAGCATCTCGATCCGGCCCGCGAAAAGCTCGAGCAGGCTGGCGCGGAGTGTCTCGCGGTAGAGACCAACATCCGCGAGGCCGACCAGGTCGAGAACCTCCTGGAACGCAGCATCGAGCGCTTCGGCCGGGTCGACTATCTGATCAACAACGCCGGCGGGCAGTTCCCGGCGCGCCCCGGCGACATCTCCGATCGCGGATGGCGCTCGGTGGTCGATCTGAACCTCAACGGCACATGGAACATGTGCTCGCGCTTTGGTCCCCACATGGTGGAGCGCAAGTCTGGCTCGATCGTCAACATCGTCCATATCTACTCCTACGATCGTGGCGCTCCCGACTGGGTGCACTCCGGGGCGGCACGGGCCGGCGTCGTCAACATGACGAAGACCCTGGCGTATCACTGGGCGCGGCACGGAGTGACGGTGAACGCACTCGCGCCGGGGATGATCGACACGACTGCGATTTACGAGAAAGAGTTCGCCTACGCCGAGGCCGATGACTACACGCAGATCGCACTGGGCGACATTCCGGCCCGGCGTTTCGGTACTCCCGATGAGGTGGCCGCGATCACGCTCTTTCTGTGCTCCGCAGCGGCACGGTTCATCAACGGCACGTCGGTGGTTGCTGATGGCGCGAGTTACATGGCGACGTGGACGGACTTTCTGCCACCCAGGGATTCGGTCCAGTAGCGTTCGTTGGGCGAGGGGTCTTGCTCACCCGCGTGGGGCGGTGGGCCGGGGGCGACTACAAGGCGTCCCCTCCAGAGCGGCCCAGGTCACAAACGACCCCTCCGCCTACTGCCTGCTCGTGACCTCAGTCTTCTCCCGAGCCGCCTTGATGTCCTCGGTGTAGTCGCGCAGACGCGTCGGCATCATCGTCATTTCTTCGATTACGGTGCGTGGCGGCAATGTGGCAGCGAGCAGGATCGCTTCGGCGATGTCGTCGGCCTGCATCATGTTCTCGCGTTGCTCTGCCGAAGGCGGCTTGGGTCGCTTTTCGAGAATCGGCGTGTCGACCTCGCCGGGGAAGATGGTGGTCGCACGGATGCCCTTCTGGCGCAGCTCGGCACCCAGCCCGCCCATGTAGTTGCGCGCCGCGGCCTTGGCCGTGCCGTAGGCCGTGCCCGCCATGAGACCGGGCCTCAGTGCCGCCATCGACGAGATCATGATGACGGTGCCGCGTTCGGCCGCGATCATCGGCGCCAGCAGCGCACGGGTGAGAATCATGGGTCCGGTCACGTTGACCGACAGCACGCTGTTCCACTCTTCGTCGCCGATGTGGCGCACCGAGCGCACGCTCGAGCTGTGCCCGGCGTTGTGGACGATCACATCGACTCGTCCATGCCGGTCGAGGCAGGCGGTGGCGAGAGCCTCTACCGCAGCGGAATCTTCCATGTCGGTCGACTGATACCAGGCCGAGCCGCCCTTGGCTTCGACCTCGGCGGCGACCTCGGCCAGTGGCGCCTCGCGTCGGCCCGCGAGGATGCATCGAGCCCCCTCGGCGCAGAACATGTGAACTGCCGAGCGGCCGATGCCGGTGCCGGCGCCGGTCACGAGTGCGACCTGTCCCTCTAGACGTCCCATCAGCTTCTCCTTCGAATCGGGTAAAAGCCCCTCACGTCCGGCTCGAGCGCAGAATCTTCACGCACAGCATCCGCGAGAGGTTGAGCAGCAGCTTCGCCGCCGCCTCGGGTGATTCGTTCATCAGACCTCGCAGGCTCGACTCCGACAGGCTCAGTACCCGGGCCCCGCCACGTCTCCGACCGTCAGGTAGGCGACTGTCTCGCCGTCGTCGCGTCGCACTTCGACCACTGCGCTGAGGATGACGAACATGTTGCGCGCGACGTTTCCCTCCTTGAGCAGCCGATCGCCCTTCTTGCAGTCGACGATGTTGCTCTTGCGAATGCACGCCTGGGTCTATTGTGCGTCAAGACCGTCGAAGAGGGAGAACTGGCTGGAGTCGAGCAGGCTGAG
>JAYZDP010000157.1:0-2827 GCA_036337765.1 Acidobacteriota bacterium | reverse complement strand
GGAGTAGTCGCCGTAGACCCCAGGCTCGAAATCCGGGTAGGGCTCGAAGGTCGATTCGGTCCACTCCCAGACGTTGCCGTAGAGCTGGCGGCACCCCTGCGGTGTATCGCCGGCAGCGTGTGCGCCACGCGGAACGCAGCCCAGAACGCACGCGTCGAGGTTGGCGAGCTCCGCATCCGGCGGCGCTTTTCCCCACGGGTGGGCGCGCTTGGTTGCCGCGAGTCGGCCGTCGTCGATCTCAGCCACGGCGGCGGCTTCCCATTCCGCCTCCGATGGCAGTCGACGGCCCGCCCAGCGGCACCAGGCGTCCGCCTCGTACCAGGAGACGTGGACGGCCGGCAGCTCGGGCTCGACCGGCAGCCACTGGTCGAAGTGACGAGATAGCCAGCCACCCTCGCCGTCGCGTTTCCAGTAGAGCGGGTGCTCCGCGGAGATCGACTGGCGCCAGCGCCAGCCCGCGGGGCTCCAGATAGCGGGCTGCTCGTAGCCTCCCTCTTTGACGAAAGCTAGAAGCTCGCCCTGGCTGACCGGTAGTCGCGCGATCCTGAACGGCTGGAGTTCGACGTCGTGGGCAGAGCGCTCGTTGTCGAAGGCGAAACGATCGTCGTCCTCCGCTCCGAGACGGAAGGGTCCGCCTGCCACTTCGATATCGCCGTCCGCGAACGGGATCGTGGCCGAAGTCGCCGGCCGGCCGGCTGCCGAACCGGGTGGCTGAAAGCTGAGTGCCTGCCGCGTATATGTGAACGCCTCGCCGTGCATGTCCTCGTGGAAGACCGAGAGCAGCACGAGGTCGCGGAGCTCGGTTGTCAGCTCGCGTCGTCCGAGCTCGTCGATCACCCGGTCACTCACCGCCGAGAGATAGGAGCCGACGGCGGCTTGCGACAGCGGTTCCTGTCGCCAGCGGCGCTCGTGACCCACCGCTGCCGAGTCGAAGAGTCGCTCGGCCTCCGGATCGGTTGCGTCGAGTGCGAGCCCGTGTTGGAGCACGAAATGGTCCTGGAACCACGCGACGTGGCAGAGTTCCCAGCGCAATGGGTTCACGGTGCACAGGTAGGGAGGGAGCTCCCGCTGCTCCTCGTCGCACTCGGCGAGGACCTCGAGGGTGCGCTCGCGCGCGTCTGCGACCCAGTCGGCTAGGGTCGCTGCATCGGGTTCGCTCACTCCTGGAGTCTCACTCGAACACCAGCGCCTGCGTTCCGTCGCCCCTCGCAACCCGTCCGACCTCTCGGGCCGCTTCTACGCCCGCTTCATGCAAGGCCACCAGTAAGTCGCGCGCCTGATCGCCGGGCACAGCGGCGAGGAGGCCACCGCTGGTCTGGGGGTCGAAGACGATCTCCTCGTGCCATGCCGGCAGCTTGCGTGCGAATCGTGCGTGCGGGGAGACCACCTCGCGATTCGCGGCGTTGGCACCGGTCGTTACGCCGCGATTGTAGCAGTTGAGCGCCTCGTCGAAGATCGGCAGGGCGTCCAGATCGATGACGCATGTCGCACCTGAGCCCTCGGCCATCTCGAGTGCGTGGCCGCCGAGCCCGAAGCCCGTCACGTCGGTCACCGCGTGCACCTCGAAGCTCCGAAGGACGTCCGCTGCCTTGCCGTTCAAAGTGGTGAGTGCGTCGAGGCAGGCTTGTAGAGCTTCTGACGACACCTTCTTCTTGAGGTTCGCGTTGAAGAGAACGCCCGAGCCCAGCGGCTTGGTCAGGACCAGCGCGTCGCCGGGGCGCGCACCCACGTTGCGCCAGATCTTGTCCGGGTGTACGAGACCGGTAACCGCCAGGCCGAGCTTGGGCTCCTCGTCTTCGGTCGTGTGCCCGCCGGCGAGCACGGCGCCCGCCTCCTCGACCATCTTCTGGAGTCCCGAGATCAGGTCTAGGAGCACGGTCGAGTCGAGCTTCTTCGAGGGGAAGCCGACTAGGCTCAGGGCCATGATCGGTCGGCCGCCCATGGCGTAGACGTCCGACAGCGCATTGGCCGCCGCGATTCGGCCGAAGGTGCGCGCGTTGTCTACCGGCGGCGTGATGAGGTCGGCCGTCGAGACGATAGCCTGGTCTTGAGAGAGGCGGTAGACCGCCGCGTCGTCGCTCGTCTCGAACCCCACCAATAGAGCAGGGTCCTGCGCCGGTGGCAGGGCCGAGAGCAGATCCGCGAGCCCGACCGGGCTCAGCTTGGCCGCTCAGCCGCAGGTCTTGGCCAGGCTGGTGAGCGTCGGCTTTCGCTTCAGCACCGTTTCCTCCTGTGGTCCCGCTAGCGACCCCCGAGCGCGTCCTCTGTCACGTCTTCGTAGGTGAACTTCTTTTGCATCGGCCCTTTCCACTCTTTGCCACCCTGCTCGATGTGCGGGTAGATGAAGTAGTTCAGAGGGCCGCTCGTGTGGTGTGGACCGAGTTCCAGGTCGCGACCCGTCGTGAACCGGATGCGATCGGCGCCTTGGCCGCCGTAGAACTCATTGCGCCGGTCCGGGTGCTTAAAGGCCTCGGAGGCGTCGACCGGTACCCATCCCACGCGGGGAAGAAAGAACTGCGCCCAGCAATGGTAACCCTCGATGCTGCCTCTCCCTCGATCCGCCGGAATCGGGAAACCGATCTCGAAACGAGCAGGGATCCCGGAGCTGCGGGCTAGTGAGTTGAAGAGCGAGTGAAAGTCCGTGCAGTTGCCGTAACGCTCCGAGCAGGCCCAGAACGCATCTCCGTTGCCCCAGCCTGTGCCGACCTTCTTGTACTCCAGGTTGTCGACCAGCCAGTTGTAGATGGCGCGTGCGGTCTGTGCCTTGTCGTCGACCGAAGCCTGGATTCGGATCTCGGCCAGCGCCGGATCGAGCACGGTGTGGTTG
>JAYZDP010000156.1:0-7007 GCA_036337765.1 Acidobacteriota bacterium | reverse complement strand
CCCGTGGCCCGAAAGTCCGCATCCAGCCCACGTGACCTCATCTCCCGCTCCAGGGCCAGGACGGTGTACATCTTCCCGACGGCACAGTCTGTGCCTACAGTCAGGATCCGCTCTCCGCTGCGCGACTGACCGCTGCCAACCGGGAAATCCCGTTCCGGATGGCGCACGTCGTAGAGCCGACGGCCTACTCGATCCGCACTGGACCGAATCGCCTCAATGTCGGACAGGCGGGTATGGAGACCCGAGGCGACATCGAGACCGCCCTCCAGCGCCTCGACGATCGGCGCTACCCAACTGTCAGGAATGAAGCCCCCGATGTTCGCCACCCCGACTACCAGGGTTCGTGCGGGCGATCTGGTGGCCTCTGCAATCGTCATCTCCGGAAGGCCGAGGTCAGCGCCCCGGTCCCCGACCCGGACCTGACCAACGCACTGCTCGGGGCGCCAGTACGCGAGGCCGCGGGCGGTCTTCGCCATGACCGCGCTTTCCTCGTCGCCGAGGAATAGAACGTAGGGACTTGGGATGTCCACCGGCATCGAATCCAGATGGAGAGGGAGGGAGCGCCCCTAGGAGGGATGGACCTCCGACAGGCCCACGTCAGGCACCGTTTCGGAGAAGTCCTCTACCCGCCGACTCATCAGCACGAGATCATGAGGATTACCGTCGAGGTCCTTGACATGCCCCTCGAGCAGCGCCTCGCGATGGAAGCCGAGTCCCTCGAAAACAGCGATCGCGGCCTCCTGATCGACCGTGAGCCGCGCCATCATTTTCTCGATGCCGCAGCGTAGAGCACTCTTGAAAGCCTCCTGAGTGAGGATCCGGCCCAATCCCTTGCCCCTGGCCGAAGCGGCGACGACGACCCGGAGTTCGGCCACGTGGGCCGACCAGCTTGGCTCATGCCGGTGAATCGTGCCGTAGCCCACCACGACCTCGTCCATCCAGGCAAGGATGGTCAGCGCTTCGCCACATTCGATGTCGCGCAACCAGTCCTCGACGACGTCTAGATCGGTGATGTCACGCCGTAGGAAGAGCAGATCATGGGGAGGCAGGTCACGGGCGAAACCCAGCACCCGCTCCGCGTCGCGGGAGCTCATGTACGTGAGGGTGAACCGGAGATCCGCGACCTGGCGGATCACGGGGTATTCGGGGTCTTTCTCCAGGCTCATGTCACGGTGCTGCGAGATCCGGGGCGAGGTGCGTCGGACTCCGATTGAGTCTACATAAAATGAGGCGACGCTTGGCGCCCTCCTGCCCGCGTTCGTCAGCCGGGGGCTCCGCCGTCGACAGGCGTCACGGAACCGGACGCAAGATCGACGTCAAGGGCCGCGCCGTAGAGCATGGTGCGGTCGAGGTCTTGCCGGAACCAATGCAGCAGCGTCGAGACGCTGGGCCTGACCGGCCCGCGAAACACCCTCCGGCCGTTGACGACGACCTCGACCTCGCGCTCGAAGTCGATGACCGTCGGCGCCAACAACAACTCGAGGCGCCGAATGCCTCGGGTTTCGAGCCGCAAAGCGTTCCCCGCCCGCGTCGCTCGCGCGATGCCTGGCTCGCCGTCTCGCGCGAACAGCGCGCGGCCGTCGTGCTCGTTCCAATCGAGCAGGGGCGTCTCGTTCGCCACATGCCCGAGCTCGCGAATCACCAGCCAATGCAAGCGCGCGCCTACGCCCGGACTCTCTGTCGCCCACTCGACGCTCGGCGGGTGCGGATCGCGAGGATGTGCCTCGAGAAAGGCATTCATGTTCTCGTTCTGCCTCGGCCACCAGCCCGTGTCGTGGCCGAAGTCCAGCTCGGGGTGGTACTCGACCACGACTCCCCCGTCGCGAAGAGTCCGAATATAGGGCGCGATCCTCGAGTGTGGATAGAGAGGGTCCTTGCCGGTGTTGACCGCGAAGAACGCACGGGCCCGGAGATTGACGAGATGCAGCGGCTCGCGGGTCGCGCCGCGCAAGACCGCCGGGTGCCCGATAAGTGGCAGAAAGGCGGACCACGGAGTCGGGTCCTTCATGGCGACGAAGTAGGCACCTGTCCCGCCGTCCGAGATTCCTGCGATGTGCACGCGATTCTCGTCGATGTTGTACTCGCGCCTCACCTCCCTCACCAGCAGGCGCAGGCTCTCGACCTGTGCGAGGTGCCACCACGGACGCTCGCGCCACGCCGACGGCAGAATAGTGACCCGAGACGACCGGCGAAGGTTGTCGATCGCTCCCTGGCTACCCTTTCGGCGGTCGTCGGTGCTCACTCCGCCATGCAGCATGATCCGAGCCGAGATGCGTTCGTCGGCTCGATAGCTGTCGGGAACGACCACCGAAAAGTGATACTCCACGCCATCGAAGAGCTGGCTCGCGTGTCGCACACCCTTAGGGGCCTCGTCGGAAAACAGCGGCCCGCGCCGGAGTCGCGCCAAGACCTCGTGAAACGGTGCCTGGGCAAGCACCTCAGCCGCGGCCGCCCGTCGCGCGGGATCCCGTGACATCCAGACGTCGCTGGCCGCCTCATCGATAGCTTCCTCAGCGGCCGCCGGGAAGCACGCCGGCAAGAGGGCAGCCAACCCCAGCAGAGCGAGCGATGCCGAGCGAGCGGCTGGGACGCGGCAGGGCAAGAAAGGTTGGCCTGAAAGCTGCGACGTCCTAGGATAGCCGACCGATGACGAACGATCCGTCGCAAGGCTACGTTTGCGTGATTGTCGGTGCCACCGGCGCCGTCGGCTCCGTACTGCTGAAGGTTCTCGCCGAGAGAGACTTCCCGATCGCCGAGCTGCGCCCGCTGGCAAGCCAACGCTCGGTCGGATCGACGGTTCGCTTCGGAGGCAAGAATGTCGAGGTGGCGCTCACGGAGCCGGAACAGTTCGACGGCGCGGACCTGGTCTTCTTCGCGGCCACGGGCTCGCTGTCTCTCGAACTCGCTCCCGAGGCGGCGAAACGGGGCGCGGTTGCCATCGACAAGTCCAGCACGTGGAGAATGAACGACGGTGTGCCCCTGGTCGTTCCCGAGATCAACGAGGACGCCCTCGACGAGCATCGCGGCATCGTGTCGTGCCCCAACTGCACAACCATTCCGCTCGCCATGGCGCTCGAAGCACTGCGCCGCCGAGCCGGTCTGCGCAGCGCCGTGGTCACGACGATGCAGGCCGTCAGCGGCGCCGGGACTCCTGGATTGGAAGAACTCGAAGAGCAGCAGTTGGCGCATCACAGCGGGGTCGCCGCCCCGCGGCCAAGTACCTTCGCCGCGGCGATCCACAACAACGTCATTCCCCTCTGCGAGACCTTGCAGGACGACGGTTACTCCTCAGAGGAGACCAAGCTCCTCGACGAGACCCGCAAGATCCTTCGCCAGCCCGAGCTCGAGATGACCATGACCTGTGTCCGCGTGCCGGTGCCGATCGGCCATTCGGCGTCGGTGCTGGTCGAAACAGAGACGGCGTTGTCACCTGAGGAGGCCATTCATGAGCTCTCCTCGTTCCCCGGCATCGTCGTGTGTCCCGACAGCGATCTGCCAACCCCGGCCGGCGCCGCCGGCGGCGCCGTGGTGCTGGTGGGCCGAGTCCGAAGCGACCAGCACTCGGACAGGCTCTGGCTGTGGCAGGCCAGCGACAACCTGCGAAAAGGAGCCGCTACGAACGCCGTCCAGATCGCGTCGGCACTGGCGGGTCGCGGCCTGCTGGGCCGACATCGGGACGCCAAAATGGCATTCCAATCGTAGCGTTTGCAGGCTTCTCGAGCCCCGTTCAGTGCGGCCGGGAGCCTCCCCGTCCGGTGGGCGAGAACGAGCGTGCACGCTTCTTGCGTTCGTTCTGATCAGGTGCCGATGCGATTCGTTCGAAAACCAGTCAGCACTAACGCCCGTAGTTCAACCAGATGAGCCGTCGAAGCTCTCTTCTCCTCGCGTGCGACCTACCCAGCGCTTCGACGGCTGAACCAGCCCTAACTCAAGACCGAATGGTGTTTTATGTCACTGGACCTGGAGAGGAAGTACAGCCGCAGGCTCGGCTCCTCTGATCCCCCCTCTCGGAGCTTCGCCATGGGAGTTCCCAGCTTCATCTTCGAGTCGCAACGGGACCCGAAGCTGATGCGACGCGCAGTTCTCGTCGCCGCGATCGCCCACGTGGTGCTGTTCGCGATCACCTTCCCCTCGTCGAGGCAGGAGACCCCCATCGAGGTGCCGGCACAAAAGGCGTACAAGATTCAGTCCGTGCGCTTTGAACCGCCGCAGCCGAAGACAGCAAAGCCGCTGCCGAAGCGCAAGGTCAAGAAGGTTCCGATCCCCGACCCGACTCCGCATCTGCCCGAACCGATACGTACTGAGATCTACGAGGCCCCCGAGATCGAGATCGCCGACATCGGAGACTTCGAGCCAAACTTCATCCCCGATGCGCCCCCCGGCCCAGCTACTCCAAGTGCTCTACCTATCGGTGGCGAGGTCGATCCGCCAATCAAGCTCTTCGCGCCCCAGCCCGGCTACACCGAGGAGGCGCGCCAGGCTCGGGTACAGGGCGTGGTCATCCTGCAGGCGGTCATCAACGTCCTCGGCAACGTGACCAACGTCAAGGTGTTGAAGGGCCTACCTCAGGGACTCGCCGAGGCAGCAGTCGACACGGTCGGCACCTGGCAGTTCCGGCCTGCGACCTTGAAGGGGCAACCGGTGCCTGTCTACTACAACTTCACCGTTAACTTCTCGCTGCAGTAGACAAGGATCACCTCCGAACGCTAGCGACGGCGGTTGGGAGCCGACCGGCTGGCGACGCCGGCGGGCGGCTCCCAGCCTCGAAGCGGACGGAAGTAGAGCGTCATCCGGGCCCCCCGTGTTCGGCTCTGCGACTCGTTGAGAAACGAGGCGTGAACGACCGTTACCGTGGGACTGCGCTCGATCTGCGGGTTCTGCATCCACCGGGCTTGACCAATCGGACACGGCTGCTCCCCGAAACAATCGCTGCGGCCAGATTCGTCAGAGGCCTCGAATCGAAACCCGATGAAGCGGGCGTCCTGAGGTAGGACAGCGATCAGATCCTGACAGCTCGCATCGGAGGGACGCAGCGAGCTACCGAACTCCGGACCCAGCGCCGCCCACAGTTCCGCCGGCATCTCGTTGCCCCACTGATCGGCTACCGGCCCGGCGAAGGCGGCGGCCGCGGGAACCGCGGCGAAGCCCGATGACAGTAAATTCGCAACGGCCTCCGGGCGACTGGCGCCGCATCCTCCGCCGTCATCGGTTGCTGGGGCGGCCTCGCGCTCGACGACCAGTGACCACTCGCCGGGCTTACACTCCGGGCATGCTCCCCCGCGCAGCAACACCGGACGATCCTGGATCGAAGGCACCGTCCGCTGCGGCCCTTGCGTCGGCGGCCGGCTCGGCGCATCTGGGATATCCGTTGTCTCTGGCTCCGGTCGAGCTTCCGCGACTTGGACCGGGCGCCCCTCGATCGGCTCCGGATCCTGCCGGGTCTGGCGAACTGGAGGAAAGACCGGCGGAGCACCCTGTCTCTCAGGTTCCACCTCTGTTCCGATGACGGCTGGCCGCAGGGGTACCGGTTCTGGTGCCGGAGGAATGCGCGGCGGGCGGCGCTGTGACTGGATGTCGTCGGGAGACCCGGGACCGGCGGCGGCATCCGCCACCTCGAGTGGCGGTGGCTGCGCACCCTGCGTCGCGATCGGCTGGGGCTCTACTGCCCGCGGTGGCTCGGCGCGGGGCGCGGGAGACCCGGGCTGCGCCTCGGCCACTTCCGGCGGATCGTCGTCTTCGTCGCGCCGAAGCGTCGCGACCTCACCACCACCCTGAGTCGCTCGACGGTCACGCCCCTTCTCCGCACGCCTAGCCGCCCTTTCGTCCAGCTTGGCGAGCTTCCTCGTCGAGGCACGGCGCTTCTTCTCCTCCTTGCGCGCGTTCTCGGTCGCACCGATCATGATCGGTTGGTCCACGCCCACCTCGAAGAACCGCACTTCGAGCGGCTGCCAAAAGGTGCCCGTCCGCTGGCGCGAGCTGAACCCCATCACCGGAGGACTACCTGCCACGAGCTTCAGATAGCCGTTGAAGATCATGAAGCCGGCCGCACGAATCTCGATCGCCCACTCGCCATCGGCCAGATTGAAAACCTCGACTCGCCCAGCCCCATCGGTGAAAACGAACGGCGGGGCGTCGTCCGGCGGGCTGAACTCCGGCACCAGGACTACTGCCGCACCGATAACCGGCTGGCTGCCCTCGTCCCGGACTGACACCCCGAGCCCGCCACTGCCGATCCACTCCTGTGCTCCGGCGGTCGACGTGAGGACGAGCGCCACGGCGAACGCGGCAACAAAGGCAGCTCTTGGACTCATCTGCATTCGTCTTCGTCGGGGACCAAACGGGAGTCTACCGGTCCGGCATCCATCCGCAACCGCGGCGGAAAACCCTGTTGAAATCCTGATCTTTTAGGGCTGCAACTCTTCTCAGAAAAGAGGTTGACACACTCTGCACAGAATCTTGAGCGGGAGGCGGTTCAGGCCCCCTCTCGGGGCTCTATCCGACACGCTCAAAACAGTCCCGGGTCGCGCGCAACACCCGGGGTGCAAACAGGAGCGTGGCGATCATGTTGGGCACGTCGCCAGTGGCGACACCTGCTGCTACTGGGGTTGAAGGGGTTTTGTCGCCACCCTTTTCGCCCATTTCAGGGGAGGTTGTGTCGCCGTCGCCACCCCTGAGTAGATGAAAAACGCGCCTGCCTGGTCCGCCCTTTGGACCGGGGGGTTCCTCTTTCCACTCACCGAGACCGACGGTGACTAGTCCTTCGAGGGCACAAGTCGCTGCATCGCCCTTTCCAGTCTCGTCCTTCCTGTACTTCCGGGGGTCCCGGGAGAGGTCTCGCGCCGTAGCGGACCCGCCTTTGGCCGAAATCCACTCAACGAGCTTGCGCCGTTCGCGGTCCTCTGGCTTCTCTTTGAAGGTGTGGTAGACGCGCTCGGCTTCGTTCGCGAACCATTCGGCGATCTGGATGCCCGCCTCCATCGCCTCGAGGTCGACATGCCGGGTTTGGG
>JAYZDP010000155.1:0-5251 GCA_036337765.1 Acidobacteriota bacterium | reverse complement strand
GAACGCTCGCCAGGCGTTGATCTCGAAAGCGCATGACACTGTGTTCTTCTCTGCGGTCCGCCGATCGCCGCCTCCGCACAGCACCGGGATTCGCCGCCATCGCCATTCTCACACTGGCGATCGGCATCGGCTCGACGGTGGCGATCTTCTCTCTGGTCAACACGGTGCTACTGCGGCCCCTTCCGTTCCCGGAAGCCGAAGGGCTGGTCGGACTGTGGCATACCGCACCGGGGCTGGAGCTGGAGCAAATCCCGATGTCTCCCGGTCTGTACCTGCACTACCGGGACGAACAGCGCGCCTTCACCGCCGTGGGCCTTGTCAACCCGCGCAAGTTCACGCTTACCGACGGTGGGGAGCCTGAGCGGATCGACGGCGCCCACGTCACCGGCTCGACCTTCGATGTCCTGCAGGTCCCCCCGCTTCTGGGTCGCCCGATTCTCGAGAGTGACGAGGAGCCCGGTTCCGAGCCGGTCATCGTCCTCTCCCACGAGCTCTGGCAGCGGCGTTTCGGCGGCGACCCTGCGATCGTCGGCCGCCGGCTGCGCAGCGAGGGCGTGACGCGAGAGATCGTCGGTGTCATGCCGGCGACCTTTCGCTTCCCGTCCTCCGATACCGAGCTCTGGCTGCCGATGGAGCTCGACCGTGATCGGGCGCCCATCGGCGAGTTCTCGGCGCAGGGAATCGCCAGGCTGCGTCCCGGATTCGAGCTGGAGTCGGCGGAGGGTGATCTCTCCAGACTCCTTGCTGCGCTGCCCGAGGCGTTTCCCGAGGATCCGGCGGTCGGCATCTTGCTGCAAGCCGGCTTCGCAGCGCTCGTCCACGACATGCGAGAAGACGAGATCGGCGATGTCCGCACAGCTCTCATGGTCGTGCTCGGGGCGGTCGGCATGATCTTCTTAATCGCCTGCGCCAACGTCGCCAATCTGTTTCTGGTCCGTGCGGAGGGGCGCCACCAGGAAATCGCCATCCGCAGCGCGCTCGGGGAGACTCGAGGCTCGCTGGTGCTCGGCTTCTTGGTCGAGAGCCTGTTGCTGGCGAGCCTCGCCGGAGCGCTCGGCCTGGCCCTGGCGGCCGCCGTGACCCGGCTCATCATCGCACTCGCCGCGGACGCCCTGCCGCGACTCACCGAGCACTCCTTTGACGGCAAGGTCTATGGCTTTTGTGTCGGGGCGAGCGTGCTCGCGGCCGTGCTTTTCGGCCTGTTGCCGGCCCTCCGCACGACTGTTCCCGGACTCGCCACCGAGCTTACCGAGTCGGGCCTGCGCACCACCGCCGGCCGCGGCAGGCGCAAGCTGCGTGGGGCACTCGTGGTCGGCCAGGTGGCGATCTCGCTCGTGCTTCTGATCTCGTCGGGACTCTCGGCGCTGAGCTTCCGTCGCCTCGCCAGCACCCATCCTGGCTTCGATGCCAGTGACGTCATCAACTTCACCCTCTCGCTGCCGCGCGAGTCTTACCCCGACGCTCGGGACCGCCTTCGCTTTCACGATGGCATCCTGCGCGAGCTGCGCACCCTGCCAGGCGTAAGTTCCGTAGGGGCAGCCAGCGGCCTGCCCCTGGACGGACAGGAAAGCGCCAGCGGCCATGCCGTCGAGGACTTTCCATTCGTTGAAGGCGAACCGCCCCAGGTGCTCTACTTTCAGTACGCCTCGAGCGACTACTTCTCGACCCTCGGCATACCTCTTCTCGAAGGCCGCGCCTTCAACGACGACGACCACCGTCAGGCGGCACGCTCGATCGTCATCAGCGAGACGGTTGCACGCTTCTTCTGGCCCGAGTCGAGTGCGCTCGGCAAGCGACTGCGCCAGGGAGCCGCCCCCGAGGACACCGCCGACTGGTACATCGTTATCGGCGAGGTCGGAGACATCCGCTCCCCCGACCTGCGCCAGGAGCCCTCCAAGCTGGTCTACTACCCTCTGATCACCAAAGGGGATCGGGATGGCGACGAGCAGCAGTCGCCGTCGGCGCTGTCCTACGTCGTCGAAACCCGCCTGCGGCCCGCCGATCTCGCGGGCCAGATCCGCAGCACCGTCTGGGGCGTCGACCCGAACTTGCCAATCGCAGGGCTGGAGGCCATGTCGAGCAAGCTCGACCGGTCGACCGCACGACTCGGCTTCTCGATGGTGCTGCTACTCATCTCGGCGGGCGTGGCGCTCCTGCTCGGTGCGATCGGACTTTATGGAGTCGTTTCTTACACGGTGAGTCAGAGGCTTCGTGAGATCGCCATTCGGATGGCGTTCGGCGCGCAGAGGACCGACGTGCGCAGGATGGTGCTGCGCGAGGGCCTGCTGCTCGCCGGCGTCGGATGCGTGACCGGGTTGATCGGAGCGGCCGCGGCGACCCGGCTGATGGAGGCCGTCCTCTATCAGGTCGATCCCCTCGACCCACTGGTTTTCGCGACAGTACCGCTGGCGCCGCTCGCAATCTCGGCGGCGGCGAGCCTGGTGCCGGCGCGGCGCGCCTCGCTCACCGATCCAGCCCGCTCTCTGCGCGCCTGAAGGCGGCGGCCGCCGTAGCGCGAGGCCCACCGGAGATCGCTATTGCAGCGCCCTCTCGGTGACTGAGAAGATGGCCGCCCAGTGCCTGACCCTACGAAGCCGAGCGCGGTGGAACGACTCCTCGCTGGAGTCGAACGACTGGGCAACCGACTCCCCGACCCCGCGGCGCTCTTCGTGCTGGCGCTCGGCATCGTCTGGGCTCTGTCGGTGCTCCTCTCGGGCTACGAGTTCTCGGTGCCGGCGGTGGACGGAGAGCGCCTGCTCTCGATCCAGAACCAGCTGACCGGCACCAGCCTGGCCTCGTTCCTGTCCGGGATGGTTTCGACGTTCACGAGCTTCGCTCCCCTCGGCGTGGTTCTGGTAGCCCTGCTCGGAGTCGGTGTCGCCGAGCACACCGGCTTCATCAACGCCGCGTTGAAGGCGCTGCTCGGCATCACGCCGAAGGCGCTCCTGACGCCAACGCTGCTGCTGGTGGCGATCGTCTCGCATACCGCCGCCGACGCCGGTTACGTCCTGGTGGTGCCACTCGGCGGCATCGTCTTCTTCGTTGCGGGCCGCCACCCGCTGGCGGGTATCGCCTGTGCCTTCGCCGGCGTCTCGGGGGGATTCGCCGCCAACTTCATCCCCTCTGGCATCGACCCCTTGCTGCAAGGCTTCACCCAGCAGGCCGCACAGATCATCGATCCGGCGCGGGAAGTCAATCCGCTCTCGAACCTCGCCTTTACCGGCGCGTCGAGCCTGCTCGTCATCTCGGTCGGCTGGTACATCACCGACCGCATCATCGAGCCGCGTCTGGCTTCGACCCAAGTTGACGGCGACGAAGCCGCCGGCGCCCGCATGGAGTCGCTCCAGGCAAGCGAGCGTCGAGGGTTGGTAGCCGGTGTCGTTACGATGGCGGTCGGGCTCGCACTCTTGGCCTGGGCGGTTGCTCCCGACGACTCACCTCTGCGCTCGCCGAGCGGCGAGATCACCGCCTTCGCGGCACCGCTCATGCAGTCGATCGTGCCGCTCATCTTCCTGCTCTTTCTGATCCCCGGAGCGGTCTACGGCTATGTCGCAGGCACGGTCAAGACCCACCGCGACATCATCGAAGGCATGGCGAAATCGATGAGCACCATGGGCTACTACCTTGCCATGGTGTTCTTCTGCGCACAGTTCACAGCCGCCTTCGGCCGATCGAACCTCGGCGCGCTGCTCGCCGTCAAGGGGGCCGACTTCCTCAAGTTTCTCGGTCTGCCGAGTGCCATCACGATCGTCGGCATCATCCTGCTTACCGCGCTCGTCAACCTCCTGGTCGGCTCGGCGTCCGGCAAGTGGGCGCTGCTGGCGCCGATCTTCGTACCGGTGCTGATGCAGGTCGGCCTGTCGCCAGAGCTCACCCAGGCGGCCTACCGGGTTGGCGACTCGACGACCAACATCGTCACACCGCTCATGCCGTACTTCCCCCTCGTCGTGGCATTCAGCCAACGCTGGGTGAAAAAGACCGGCATCGGCACGGTTACCTCGCTCATGCTCCCCTACTCGGTTGGGTTTCTCGCCCTGTGGATCCTCTTCCTGCTCGCTTACTGGGCACTCGGCATTCCACTAGGGATCGCCGCGACCTATTCGTATCCGTAGCCGCCACGGCCGCCTGGCTATACTAGGCGTCGATGGAGACCACCTGGCCCCCACTGCAACGAGAAGGTCGATGTCGTCGAGGCCCAGCACTACAAGATGGTGCAGTGCCCGAAGTGCGAAGAGTCCTTCCAGGTGTTCAGCGACAGCACCCAGAAGCTCAGCCGTGACTTCCTCGATCAGGTTCTCAAACGCAAAGAACCCGAGAGCTGAGCTCGAGCCTCCGACCAGGTTCAGATCGACCGACTCGTGAAGACGCTGCTGCGCACCCTCTGCCTGCTCCTCGCCGTTCCGGCGAGCGCTGACTGGGTGTATCTGGAAAACGGCAACCGTCTGCAGGGCACATCACAAACCCTGGCGAACGGCGACTTCGAGATCACCACTGCCGGCGGCACGTTGCAGCTGCCCGCAGGTCTGAGCGAAAGAGTCGAGAGTGCGGCCTCGTCCGAGTCTCTGGCCGACGACGAGCTGCGCACCCTGTCTAACGACGACGCGGCAGGTCGCTTCGATCTGGCGCTTCGGGTCGAGGCGGCTGGAGCGAGTACCCTGGCGCGCCGCATCCTCGGCGAAGTCGTCCGCATCGATCCCGGCCATGAGGAGGCGCGGCGACGGCTCGGCCAGGTCGAGTGCGACGGTAAGTGGCTGACCGAGCTCGAGTGCCACGAGCGGCGAAGGCAGCTCTACTACCGTGGACGCTGGATCGCGTCGTCGGAGTGGGCCCGTATCGAGGCGCTCGAGGTCCAGCGGCGCGCCATGGATCTCGAGGGGAGACTCCAGGACGCGCGCCTGGCGCCACTCCAGGTCCGGAGCCAAGAGACGCGACCGGTCTACGGCCCCTACTATCAGCCCTACTACTGGGGATCGGGCTACGTGGCGGCTGCGCCCACTTTGGCATCCCGCGCTCCCGTGTTACCGCGACTGGGTCCTGTAGCGCGCCCCGCGCCCCGGGCCACGGCTCCGAACCCCAGCAATCGCAGTTCTTTCAGGGCTCCTGACCGCCCCTTCCTGGGGGGATCCGCTCCGCCGCTTCAGCGCTAGCGGGGCCCACGTGCCCGAGCGTCTACCCCTGGACCCCGGCGCCGAAGAGATGCGGCGCCTCGGCTATGCCGTGATCGATCGGATCGTCGACTACTTGTCAGGTT
>JAYZDP010000154.1:0-16851 GCA_036337765.1 Acidobacteriota bacterium | reverse complement strand
TTCGGCGACCGCCGCGTGATCGACACGCCGTTGGCGGAGGCCGTGATCATCGGTTCGGCCATCGGCATGGCCGCCGCGGGCGTCGTGCCGGTAGCCGAGATCCAGTTTTTGCCGTTCTCGTACCAAGCCTTCCACCAGATCGTCGGGCAGCTGGCGCGAGCTCGCTACCGTTCCGACGGACGCTTCGCGGCGGGCGTCACGGTACGTGCGCCGTTCGGCGGCGGGGTACGGACGCCGGAGCTGCACTCCGACTCGCTGGAAGGCCAGCTTGCCAACGTGCCGGGCCTGAAGATCGTGATGCCGGCAAGTGCCGCCGACGCGAAAGGGCTGTTGGCGTCGAGCATCCGCGACCCCGATCCGGTCATGTTTCTCGAGCCGCTACGCGGCTACCGCACCCTGCGTGACGAGGTTCCGGAGGGTGAGCACCTGGTGCCGTTCGGCCAGGCCCGAACCGTCTGCGATGGCGACGACGTGGTGCTGATCGCGTGGAGCTACATGGTGGAGGTATGCCGGCGGGCTGCCGTCGAGCTGACGGCGGCGGGAATCGCGGCGCGCGTGCTCGATCTGCGGACCCTGGTACCGCTCGACGTCGAGGCCATCGCCGCGGCGGTGCAGGAGTGCGGGCGCGTCGTCGTCGTGCAGGAGGCGCCCGAGACCAGCGGCTTCGCTTCCGAGGTCATCGCGACCATCAACGACGAGGCCTTCTACTCCTTGGAGGCGCCGGTAGCGCGAGTGTCGGGTTGGGACGTCCCCTATCCGGTCGGCATGCTCGAGGACAACTACGTACCCGATGTCGGCCGAGTGACGGCTGCCGTGCGCCGGGTTCTGGAGGCGTGAGCGCGGTGATCGAGTTCCGGCTACCCGACGTGGGAGAGGGTCTCGAAGAGGCCGAGGTGGTGCAGTGGCTGGTGGCGGAAGGTGCGAGCGTTGTTCGCGATCAGGCGGTGGTGGAGATTCAGACCGACAAGGCACTGGTCGAGATTCCTGCGCCTGCCGCCGGGGTGGTCGCCCGTCATGCGGTCGCGACCGGCGTCATGCTGCGGGTAGGGGATCTGCTCTTCGTGCTCGATGGCGACAACGGCGAGGTTCCAGCAGAGGTGGAGGCGAAGGCCGCGAGGGCTGTCGCACCGCCGCGACCCGCACCGAGTCCACGATCCGCGTTGCGCCGGGTCAAGGCCGCGCCGGCCGTGCGCAGGCTCGCCACCGAGCTCGGCGTCGATCTGGCAACCGTCGCAGGCTCTGGTCCGAGTGGCAGGGTCGAGGCTGCCGACGTCCGTGCCAGGGTCGCAGCGCCAGCCGCGGCGGCCGAGCCGAGCGGGGCGGGCGAGCCACGCGAGGGACTTGGCCAGGCACTGGTCGGCAACCTACCGCTTGTGGGCCTGCGGCGCGCCACAGCCGAGATCATGACCCGGGCGTGGAGGGAGATCCCCCACATCCACGGCAGCGACGAGATCGACGCCACGGCGCTTCTCGACTTGAGGCGGCGGCTACAGGATCGGGCCGGCGAGTCTCGGTCCCAGCTCACGGTGACCGTGTTCCTGGTGCTGGCGGCGGCGCGTGCGCTGAAACGCTACCCGCTGGTCAACGCGTCGATCTCGAGCGACGCCCGAGCGATCGAAGTTCACGGTGAGGTCAACATCGGTTTCGCAGCTGCGACTCCCGACGGGCTGGTGGTGCCGGTGGTGAAGGGCGTCGACACGCTCGGCCTGCCGGAGCTGGCGCGCGAGATGGAGCGGTTGCGCGGGCTCGCCCGGTCTCGCAAGGCTACGCCCGACGATCTACGCGGGGGTAGCTTCACCGTCACCAACTACGGCTCGCTAGGGGGCCGCTTCGCAACTCCGATTCTGCTGCCCCCACAGGTCGGTATCCTCGGCTTCGGCGCCATCCGCGAGCGAGCGATCGCGGTTGCGGGGAGGGTCGAGGCACGGCCCACGCTGCCGATCTGCTTCGGCGCCGACCATCGGGTGATCGATGGCGATCTGTCCGTCGCGTTTCAGGAGACTGTGAAGGATCTGTTGTCGCGGCCGGCAGAGCTTCTGATCGATCCACGTCACTTCGATTTCAAAGTCTGATGGTCGTTGGTGAGGTCGCATCGGCCACCGACGTACTGGTGGTGGGGGCCGGCCCCGGCGGCTACGCTGCGGCGCTGCGTGCGCGCCAGCTCGGCCGCAGGGTCACCCTGGTGGAGAAGGCCGCGGTCGGCGGGATCTGCCTGAACGAGGGCTGCATCCCGTCGAAGGTGCTGATCCATGCCGCGGAGCTCGCCTCGATGGGTGCGATGGCGGCGGACTTCGGAGTGACCCTCGAGGCGAGTGCCGACCTGAAAGCCGTTCGAGCCTCCATGGAGCGTACGATTGGCGGGCTCGGGCGTGGCGTCGATGCGCTGCTGGCCGCCGCGGAGGTGGAGCGCGTTTCGGGGATCGCGCGTTTCTCGCGGCCCGACCGGATCGTGGTCGATGACGGCGAGCGCGTCCGTCACTTCGAGTTTGAGGAAGTGATTCTCGCCACCGGATCACGACCTGTGGCTCTGCGAGGCCTGGAACGAGACGGCGAACGCGTGCTCGACTCCACCGATCTGCTCCGGCTCAGCTCGATGCCCGCGTCGCTGGCCGTGGTGGGCGGCGGCTACATCGGTGTTGAGCTTGGAACGGCCTTCGCGAAGCTCGGAGCGCGGGTCTGCATGGTGGAGGCTTGCGATCGCCTGCTGCCGCTGATGCGCCCTTTCCAGGGAGAAGCGGTCCAGAGACGGCTCGCGTCGCTCGGCGCCCGAGTGATGCTCGGCACTCAGGCGCGTGAGCTGACTCAAGGCGGTCTGCGGGTCGAGACGGCGGCCGGGCCGGAGGAGATCGAGGCGGCGAAGATCCTGGTGGCGGTGGGGCGGGTGCCAAACACCGACGATCTTGGCCTCGAGCTGACCGAAGTCGAGCTCGACGACGGCGGTCTGGTCCTGGTCGATGGGTCGAGGCGCGCGTGCCCACACATCCTGGCCATCGGGGATATCACCGACGGTCCCGCGCTGGCGCATAAGGCGACGGCCGAGGCGGAGGTCGCGGCAAGTACAGCCTGCGGCGTCGCGGCATCCTTCGACCCTCAGGCCATTCCGGAGGTCGTCTTCAGCGACCCCGAGATCGCCAGCGTGGGCTGGACGCCTGAGAGCGCCGAGCGCGAGCTGGGTGCGGCCCGTAGCTTTCGGCTGCCGCTCAGCGCGTCGGCCAGGGCCCGCACGCTCGGTTCAAGAGGGGGTCTCGTGGAGATGATCGTGGACGGCGACGGTGCGCTGGTCGGTGTCCACATGGCCGGGGCCCATGTGTCGGAGTTGGCGGCGGAGGCGGCGCTGGCGATCGAGATGGGAGCTTCGGCGGAGGACCTGGCGTTGACCATCCATCCTCATCCGACGATGTCCGAGGCGCTCGCCGAAGCAGCCTGGGGCGTCATCGGTCGACCGCTGCATGCGATGCGGCCCAAAGTCTGATTCCCGAAGCGGCAGACTGGGTCTACAATGTCCTCGGTCTTGGAAGAGGAGAACGATGAAGATGCCTTTATGGGTGGTCGGTGTCCTGTGTGTGGTGACCCCGATCTTCGGCGAGGGCTTTGCCGCCAGCTTCGTCGACCCTGGGTGGAACGGAGACAAGGTCCCGGAAGGTCAGCAGTGCGGCAAGTTCGGAGGTGAGGGCACGACGCCGACGCTGGCCGTTTCGGGCATCCCCGAAGGTGCGTACCTGCTCGTACTGGAGTTCAGCGAGCGCAGCTTCGCGGCGATGGACAACGGCGGCCACGGCAAGGTGGGGTTCGAGATCGCGGTGGGGGCCGGGAGCGTCGAGGTGCCCTCGGCACCCGGGCACACCACCGACCTTCCGGCAGGCTTCGTGGTCGTGGCCGAGCATCAGGCGCCGACCTGGGACACGGTCGGTGCCTATCTGCCCCCCTGCTCGGGCGGGCGCGGCAACGAGTACTACGTCACGGTGAAGGCCGTGGCGAGCAATGGCGGCGAGCTCGAGGAGCTCGCGAGCGCTGTATTGGAGATGGGAACCTACTGAGGCCGGGCCCTCTCCGATGGTGGAGGTGAGGATGAGAACGACAGTCTTCTTGATCGTGATACTGGTTCTCGGCCTGAGCGCGGCTCCCGTCGCTGCGGCCGACCCGTCGATTCTGGCCGGCACATGGGCGATGAACGTCGACGAGAGCGACGACCCGATGGAGGAGATGCGCTTGAGGATGCAGCGCCGCCCGTCGTCCGGTGACGCCTCGGCGGCCGGCGGCCCGCCGGCAGGGGCCCGTCGCGGTGGCGGTGGCGGTGGCGGTGGCGGTGGCGGTACTCCCGGAGCCGGTGGCTTCGGCGGTGGTGGGAATTTCGGTGGCGGTGCGCGTGGCCTGATCGGCATGATGCGGTCCTTCTCCGTCGGTTCGGAGCTTCTGAAGATCTCTTTTGCCGATCCTGAGCTCACCATCGAGCTCGGCAGCGGCGCTGCCAACATGGTCTTCACCGACGGGCGGCTGGTCGAGTCCGAGGGCGAGGACGGCGGTGTCACCAAGGTCAGGACCCGGTGGAAGAAGGACAAGCTGACCGTTGCGGTCAACTTCCCCCCGTCCGCCGCCGATGGCGGTGGAACCATCTCGCCGAGCGTGCAGATGGTCTACAGCCTCGACAAGCAGGGCCGGCTGTCGGTGAAGACGACGGTCGGGGTGGGTGGCGGCACCCCTCCTTTCACCCTCGAACGGATCTACGATTCCGCCGACGGCTAACCCGCGCTAGGGCGCGCGCCCCTCAAGTACGACCAGCGGTCCCGTCGAGGCCGCTAGGCGGAACTTGAGGATCTCCTGGTACTCGGGTGAGTAGTACCACTCGTCGAGCGCTTCTCTGGATTCGAAGCGGATCAGGACGGTGCGAGTCCAGGTGACGTCTCCCTCGAGAGTGTCCGGGCTGTCGGAGCCCGCAAGAATCTCACCACCGTGGGCGCGGAAAATCTCTGCGAAGCCCCCGCCGTACTTGCCGTAGGTCTCCCGATCGTGGATGTCGAGGAGCGCGATCAAGTAGACCGGCGCCGCTGCCTCGGGTTGCGCAACTGCGGCTGGCTGCGCTACCTCGACAGTGGCTTCAGGTGCGGCCGCGGCAGTCGCGGCCAAAAGGGCGATCATTGGAATCGAGAGCATGAAACCTCCTGGGTCTAGGCAGCGCTGGGGGAGAGCAGGCGGATCGACTCCAGCAGGTCCTCCCCCGGGTACATGAGTGACAGTGCAGGCGTGTGGACGCCGGCATCAACGTATTCCTGGATCTTCTCGCGGCAGCGGTTGTAGGACCCCCAGATCATGATGTCCTCGACGACCTCGTCGGGCATCACTTCGAGCGCCTTCTTGCGGTCGCCCGACCCCCACGCGTCCCACACCGGTTTGAGCAGCTCGCCGCGGCCGAGCCAGTCGTGAAACGCCGCGTAGACAGGCACGTTGAGATAGGCCGCGCAGGCGCGGCGCGCGATGGTGTAGACCAGGTCCTTGTCCTCGGACGGCAACACGAAGATGCGGGCGACGATCTCTTTGTCGGGCCCGCCCTCGTGTACGTACGGCACCACGGTCTTGACGTCGCCCGGCGACAGCCAGTTGAGGATCGCCCCGTCGGACTCGCGCCCGGCCATGCGTAGCATCCCCTGGCGTAGCGCAGCGACCAGGATCTTCGGCTGCACCTCCGGCGCTCCGCGGCCGAGGCGGAAGCCGCCGACCTTGAAGGTGTCGTACTCCTCCGCCACCCGTTCGCCGGAAAGCGCCGCTTTCATGAAGCGCACCATGTCGCGCGTCTTGTAGTACGGCCGTTCGAAGGCGATGTCGTTCCAGCGCTCGACGATGATGTTCGAGGAGGTCCCGATCCCCATCACGAAGCGACCGGGGGCGGCTTCCGCCAGAGCCGCGACCGTCTGCGCCATGACTGCGGGTCCGCGGGTGTAGGCCGGGATGATCGCGACCCCGATCCGGGCCGTCGGTGCCCAGGCCGCGGCCAGGGTCAGCGGAGTGAACCCGTCGGTCCCGTCGGCTTCCGACGACCAGAAGTCGGTGTAGCCCCAGTCGACCATCTTCTTGTATGCATCCTGGTGCTCGTGCAGCGGGATCCCACCCAGCGGGACCGACATTCCGTAACGCATGTGTCTTGCCTCCCCAGATCTAGCGGACAGCCGTGATGAATATCACGGATCGGAGCTTTCGATTGTCGGACCGCCTCGTTGCATGAGGATGCGTTCCCAAGCATCGTGAGTTCCCCGGGCCATGTCCTCATCGCGATGGGCTTCACGGACGCGACGGCAACCCTCGGCGCCGAGCCGACCACGTCGTGCGACATCCAGCAGCAACCTGCGGAGCTCCTGTGCCAGGGCCGTGGGATCGTTCGGCGGAACCAGGCACCCTCCACCGAGGTCCTTCAGCATCTCCGGGAAGGCGCCCTGACTAGGTAGGACCACCGGCACTCGGGCGGCCAGGGCTTCGAGCACGTAGATCCCCTTGGGCTCGCGATACACCGTGGGTACGGAAAGCAGGTCGATCTGACTCAGAAAGTCGACTTTGCTCGGGCGGTCGGGAAGCTCGATCCGTTCGAAGGCGTTGCCGGCTCCCGATTGCTCGAGTCGACGGCACTGCTGCTCGAAGAACTCACGGTCCGAGGCTCCAAGCCATCCGGCGACCCGCAATCGGGCCGCTTCCGTGCCAGGCAGCGTGCGTAGCTGCAGGAAGGCCTCGACCAAGCGGTGAAAGCCTTTCTCTGGGCAGATCCGAGCCAGATAGCCGACGGTGGGCGCTGCCGGATCGCTGTGGCGCGGGACGGCTCCGAAGGCCTCGGGGTCGGCGATGCCGAGAGGAACCACGTGAAATCGATCGCGTGGCACATCGAGCAGATCGGCCATCGCATCGCGGTAATAGCGGTTGAAGACGATGAAGCCGTCGATGAGGCGCGCCAGGCGCCGCATTTCGACTAGCACCGCCTCCCGATCCCCGCCCTCGAGAGAGTCGAGAAAGATGTCGTCGCCCTGCAGGGTGACCACCACCGGCAGGTCGTAGCGCTCCTTGAGCGCCGGCACGAAGCCGGCTATGAGCAGGTTGGTGAGATTCACCATGTCGGGCTTCAGGGTCGTGCCGACGAACTTTGCGAGATCGTCCATCTCGGATCTGTGTTGTGGGCCGCCACGCAGCAACGACACCGCGAGCGCACCGTCGTCAGCACTGCGCTGCTGCAGGGTCAGCGTGGAAAGGCTACGGAGCAGGCGCGGATGATCCAGCATTCGACGCAGCGCTGCGGGTAGACGACGAAGAGCCGGCCACTTCCCTTCGAGGTAGACGTTGATGCCTCCCAGAAAGACACGGTCGAGACTCACGTCGACTTCGTCGGTCCGGATGGGAGTGAAGGTCGGCACCAGCGTGATCTGGGTACCGAGTCGCAGGAGCGCAGCGGCGAGCGTGTTGTCGCGCATGCAACTGCCGCAGAACATGCCCGCACCGCCGGCGGTGACGTAGGCCACACTTCGGGCACTCACACCGTGACCCTCGCAGGACGCGTGGTCTTCCAGACGCCGAAGCCGCCGAGGAGCACGACGACGAGTCCTAACAGGCGTACCGCCCCGGTTTCGAAGACGACCGTGGCGTTGAAGATCATGAAGAGGCAGAACCCATGCACCGCCAGGACCGCCAACCTCGGGCGTCGTTGATATCCGGCCTCGTTGCGCCACCACCAGACTGCGTCAACGAGCCAGACCAGGGTAAAGAGGTAGTTGAGGTAGATGCCGGCGCTCGTGTCCAAACCGGTGACTTCCTTCGCTTGGCGCGCTGTTTCTCCAAGCGCGATTCCATGGCTCCAGTCGTAGAAGACCTGAAATGAGCTCGCCACGTGAGCCAGAAAGGCCAGACATCCCAGACTCCAGATGCCGCGCGCCAGCTGCGCCTTGTAGCCTTCGAAGAGTGCGGCTAGGGGTCCGGCGGGGTAGCACACCAGTGCCAACCAGATGCTGCCACGAACCAACCACGCGCCTGGTTCGAGCTCGGTCGCGTCGACCATCTCTCGTCAGGTCTCGCGCTCGGTGGTCTGGCGCTCGATCTCGAACAGTGGCTCGAGGCCTGCGAGGTCGGGCAGCGTGGCGTAGACGCGCATCAAGTCGGCAACCGAGTGTCCTGTCGAGCCCTCGTTGCGGAAGTGCTCGTAGGCCCGTCGCACGACGTCGACGGCCAGTACCTGCGCCGTGAAGGGATCGATGATCAGGCTCCAGCGCAGGGCCTGCCATTCCTCGGCCGGCCGGGCGTCCATCGCGGCCATCGTCGATAGCGGAGCTGCGATCTCTGCCGGGGCGCGTCGGCGCTCGCCCTCGTTCGAGGGCATCAACATGATCAGGTCAGCCCCGGCTGCGCGATACGCGTTACCCCTGGTGACCGCCTCCTCGAAGCTCTCGTTGCGTACTGCACCGGTCCGCGCGACGATCAGAAAGTCCGGGTCGCGCCGCGCCTCCACCGCATGACGAAGCTTGGCGCACATCTCCTCGGTCGTGACCAGATGCTCGACCCCACGATGGTGGCTCACTCTCTTCGGCGCAACCTGGTCCTCCAGCTCGATGGCTGCCGCGCCCGTTGCCTCGAGCTCCCAGATCGCTCGGGCGGTGTGGACGGGATCACCGAAGCCGACCCCGCCGTCGACGATTATCGGCAGTGCCGTAGACCAGACGACGCGCCGAGTGACCTCGGCAAGCTCCGTGAGGGTCAGCAACGCCTCGCTGACCGCATACGAGTAGCCGAGGGCACCCCCGCTCACGTACCCAGCTCCGAAGCCGGCCTCTGACGCGATGCGAGCAGTCAGCGGATCCAGACAGAGCGGTGCGATGACTGTGTCGCCGGATTCGATGCGCCGCCGGAATTTCGTTCTCGAGCTCATCGTCAGCCCCCAAGCGAAGTGGCTCCTGGCACCTAATAGCTCTTTGGCATGCCGAGCACCTTCTCGGCGATGTTGCACAGGATGAGCTGTGGGCTGACCGGCGCCAGGCGCGAGATCATCACCTCTCGCATCAGTCGTTCGACGTGGTACTCCTTGGCGTAGCCCATGCCGCCGTGGGTCATGACGGCGCGGGTGCAGGCGTTGAAGCCGGCCTCGGCGCCGAGATACTTGGCGGCGTTGGCGTAGGGGCCGCAGGGCGCGCCCCTGTCGTAGAGGCTCGCGGCCTGCATGCACATGAGAAAGGCCGCCTCAAGCTCCATCCAGCTCTCGGCGAGCGGATGTTGGATGGACTGGTTCTTGCCGATCGGGCGCCCGAAGACGATGCGCTCGCGGGCGTACTCGGCGGCCCGTGACAGGGCCTGCTTGCCGATGCCAACCGCCTCGATGCCCACCAGGATGCGCTCCGGGTTGAGGCTGTGCAGCAGGTACTCGAAGCCCCGCCCTTGCTCGCCGACTCGATCCTCGGCCGGCACCACCAGATTGTCGATGAAGACCTCGTTCGAGTCGACGGCCTTGCGGCCCATCTTCGGGATCCGGCGCACGTCGCAGCTCGAGCGGTCGAGATCGGTGTAGAAGAGGGTCAGGCCCTCGGTGCGCTTGGCCGCTTCTTCCTTCGGTGTGGTCCGGGTCAGCAGCATGATCTTGTCGGCGACCTGGCCGGTCGAGGTCCAGATCTTCTTGCCGTTGACGACGTAGCTGTCGCCGTCGCGCACGGCGCGGGTCTTGATCGACGTGGTGTCCAGACCGGCGTCGGGCTCGGTGACGCCGAAGCAGCTCTTGACCCTGCCCTGGATGAGGTCGGGCAGCCAGCGTTGGCGCTGCTCCTCTGTGCCGTAGACCACGATCGGGTGCGGGCCGAAGATGTTGATGTGAATGGCGGAGGCCGCGCATTGGCCGCCGGCGGTGTTGGCTACTTCGTGCATCACCAGGGCCGCGTCAGTCACGCCGAGGCCCGTGCCGCCATACGCCTCCGGCATGGCGATGCCCAGCACGCCGGCCTCGGCCATCGCTTGGTGGAAGTCGTGAGGAAACTCGCCGGTCTCGTCTCGATCCAGCCAGTAGTCATCGTCGAAGCGGCTGCAGGCAGCTTTGACGCTGGCGACCAGCGCCTCCTGTTGCGGGGTGGCGGCGAAGTCCATGCGGGTCTCCCTAGCGAAATCGCGAAAGCAAGTAGAGAACGGCGCTCACGAGAACGCTCAGTCGAGGATACCGCTGGAGGTCGGCCGGCCCGCTACTCGGCCGCGGTCTTGTTGGCGGCTGCCTTCTTCGCCACCTTTTTCTTCGCTGCTTTCTTTCGGGTCTTCTTCTTTTTCTTGGCAGCCTTCTTCTTCTTTCGCGGGCCCATCGCCTCTCGGGCTCGGATCATCTCCATCGCCGCCCGCAGGTCGACTTCGTTCGGATCACTGCCACGGGGGATCGAGGCATTGGTCTCGCCGTCGGTGACGTAAGGGCCGTAGCGACCGTCGAGCAGGCGCACGGCGGCGCCGGCCTCGTTCTCGCCGAGCTCCTTGAGCACCTTCGGCCCTCGCGCCCGTCCGCGCTTCTCCTCCTTGAACTTCGCCAACGCCAGTTCGACCGTGACCGTGAAAATCTGCTCAGGCACGTCGAGACTACGAGTCTCCTTGCCGCGGCGCAGGTACGGTCCGTAGCGGCCGTAGTCGACCGTGATCTCCTCGCCGCTTTCCGGATCGTTGCCGATGGGCCGGGGCAGCGCCAGGAGCGCGACCGCCTCCTCGATCGACACCGTCTCCGGCGACATGCCCGGCAGAAGCGACTTCATCTTCGGCTTCTCGTCGGCGTCGGGCTCGCCGAGCTGGACATACGGGCCGAAGCGGCCCACCTTGACGTAGACCGGCTCTCCGCTCTCTGGGTGGCTGCCGAGCTGGCGCGGGCCCTCGGTACCCTTCTTGAGGATCTCGAGGGCCTTTTCCAGCGACAACTCGTCGGGGGAGACGTCGTCAGGGATCGAGGCGCGCTCGTCGCCACGCTCGAGGTAGGGACCGTAACGACCGACGCGGACGTTGACCGCGTCGCCGTTCTCGTCGTTGTCGACCAGCAGTGTGCACGACTCCTTCGGATCGATCTCCTGTTGGGTCAGGGCGTGCAGCCCTTGGCGGTCGTCGCCGCCGAAGTAAAAGCCCTTCAGATACGGCAACGGGTCACGGGTGCCGAGCGAGATCTCGTCGAGAGCTTCCTCCATGCGAGCGGTGAAGCCGACGTCGACCAGATCCGGAAAGAAGTTCTCGAGCAGCTTGACCACGGCGTAGGCGGTGAAGCTCGGCACCAGGGCGTTGCCACGCTTGACCACGTACTCACGCGCCAGGATGGTCTCGATGATCGACGCGTAGGTCGTCGGCCTGCCGATGCCCTTGGCCTCGAGCTCCTTGACCAGCGAGGCCTCGGTGAAACGTGCCGGTGGCTGGGTCGAGCGGGCCCGCGCCTCGAGGCCGCGACAGTCGAGCTCTTCACCCTGCTCCAGGCGCGGCAGGACGATCTCCTGGTCGGCGAGCTCGGCCGACGGATCATCGGAGCCCTCGGCGTAGGCCAGTAGAAAACCCGGGAACTCGATGGTCTTGCCGCGCGCTTGGAAGGTCGCTTCGACTGCGGAGGCGTCCGCATCTCCGACGCCGTCTTTGACGCGGACCGCGATGTGATGGCCGCGGGCGCGGGCCATCTGACACGCCATGGTGCGTTTCCAGATCAGCTCGTAGAGGCGGAACTCGTCGGGCCCCAACGAGGCCTCGATGTCGCGGGGTCGCTGGAAGACGCTCGAGGGGCGGATCGCCTCATGCGCCTCTTGTGCGTTGCGGACCTTGGTCTGGTACTGGCGCGTCTTCTGCGACAGGAACTCCTGGCCGTAGCGGTCGGCGATCAGACCGCGGATCGAGTCGACCGCCGAGTCGGCCAAGGTGGTCGAGTCGGTGCGCATATAGGTGATGTGGCCGTTCTCGTAGAGTCGCTGCGCCACCTGCATCGTGCGTCGGGCCGGGAAGCGCAGCTTGCGGTTCGCCTCCTGTTGCAGGGTCGAAGTCATGAACGGTGGCGAGGGGTTCGAGGTGTAGGGCTTCTCTTCGATCGAGTCGACCCGCCAGTCGACCGTCTCGAGCCGTCCCCTGAGTCTCTCGGCGGCGTCGTCGTGCAGCCAGAGGTGGTGTTTGCCACCCTCCTTCAGTTGGCCGGTTGCCGATTCGAAGTCGCGGCTGGCGACGATGCGCTGGTCGCCGACGCGAACCAGCTCGGCGTCGAAAGGCTCGCCGGCCCGGGTGGCGAAGGTCGCCTTCAGGTCCCAGAATGACGAGCGTACGAAGCGCCGCCGCAGGCGCTCACGATCCACGATCAGCCGCACCGCGACCGACTGCGTGCGCCCCGCCGACCGAGCCTGGCGGCCGATCTTGCGCCACAGAACGGGCGAGACCTCATAGCCGAAGAGCCGATCGAGAATTCGCCGTGCCTCCTGCGCCTTGACCAGCCCCTCGTCGAGATCGCGCGGGTTGTCGAGCGCCTCCAGGATCGCCTCGCGGGTGATCTCGTGAAACACCAGTCGGCGCAAAGGTACCTTGGGCTTGAGCACCTGCATCAGATGCCACGAGATCGACTCGCCCTCGCGATCTTCGTCAGTCGCGAGGTAGAGCTGGTCGACGTCCTTGAGCGCCGCCTTGAGCTTCTGGACCTGTTTTTTCTTTTCCGCCGGAACGATGTAGAGCGGCTCGAAGTCGTTGTCGACGTCGACGCCGAGACGGGCCCAGGCCTCGGACTTGTACTTCTTCGGTACCTCGCGGGCGCCCTGAGGCAGATCGCGTACGTGGCCGATCGACGCCTCGACCTTGAACGACTTGGGAAGGAAGTCGGAGATCGTTCGCGCCTTCGCGGGCGACTCGACGATGACTAGGCTCTTTCCTTGACTTGCCAAGCTGGCTCCGTGGGTCGTCGTCTAGAGGAGGCTGTCCAAAACCGCCGAACAATACATCAACGATCGTAAATGCCAACCTGTGGACTCGTGCAACCCGTGCGGGTAGCACGGGCCGCACTCGTCTGTTGTCCCTGCGAGGCGCGCTCGCCGCGCAGGCCCAGACCTTCTCAGAAGACCTGACTCAGTACTAAGGACTCGCCTTGATGGTAATGCCTAATCGGCGTCGTTTGGGGCTAGGCGACGGTGGAAGACTAGCTCGTGGTCGGGTAGCGCGTCGGGGTGCAGGATCGCGACCAGATCGGCGAGGATGACGTCGGGCCGTAGACTGCCGGTCTCCCAGTAGTCGTTGCCGCCTCCCTCGCTGATTCTGGTGTCGTTGCTGTAGACCCGCCCCTCGCGAAAGGCGGCGAAGTCCCCCATGCGGACGTCGGAGCGCAACCCTGCCGCGAGGCTCTGCCAACCGTAGGCGTGCAGCCAGACGTCGGCCTCGAGACCCACGGCGTAGACGGTCTCGAAGTCGAGCGACAGGGCGCCACGGGTGCCTTCGTCGGACCACAGATAGTCGCCACCGGCGTCGGCGATCAGCTTCGCTTGATAGCCGTCTCCGCCTGAGACGTGCCAGGTGCCCTGAAAGGGCGTGCCGACCAGAACGCGCGGACGGTTGTGCTGTGCCGCCGCGATGGAGCGGAGCTCCTCGTAGTGGGCGGCGATGTCGTCGAACACGGCGTTGGCCTCGGCCTCGCGGTTGAAGAAGGCGGCGACGAGCTTGATCCACTCGGCGCGCCCGAGCGGTGTCGCCTCCATGAAGGCGGCGTCGATGGCAGTGGGCGCCCCGACGCGCTCAAGGACGCCGAGGGCATTCAGATCGGGATTGCCAATGGTGGTCGCGATCACCAGATCCGGCTGCAGCTCGATCAGGCTCTCCGGATTGAGCCGCACGCCATCACCGATCTCGACGATCTCTCCCGCCTCGACTCGAGCGCGCACGGTGGGGTCGTAGATGAAGTCGAGGCGGTTGTGTCCCGCGAGGCGGTCGACGACGTCGAGTGAGACGAAGTGGGGGATCTGGGTGGTCGAAGTGGTGGCCACGCGCGCTGGAGGAATACGGATGGTATTGGCGTCCTCCGGCAGGTCGGGGAGCGGTCGGTCGCAGTCCACGAGGTAGAAGCTCGAAGACTCGAATGCCGTAGCAATGTCGTTGGCCTTCCCCCACGGTGCGCGGATGACGACGTGCTTGTAACCCTCTCCATAGCGGATCTCGAAATTCCGTGCGTACACCGGCTCGATTCGGTCTTCGAGGGCGATCTCGACGGCGGCGAGCGGGTCGTCGCAGGTCTGCGAGGCGGCCTGATCGCGCCCGTCCGGTGGCCCCGCGCAGGCCGCCGAAAGGGCGATCACGACGACGCTCATCGCGCTCCGTGGGCCGGTCATGTACGGAAGCTTATGTGAAACAATCCGCGCTCCAGAAGAGCTTCATCATGAGCGACTCGCCCAAGATCCTGGTCACGAGTGCGCTGATCTACGCCAACGGGCCGCTGCACATCGGCCACCTCGTCGAGGACATCTACACCGACATCTGGGTGCGCTTCCAGAGGATGCGCGGGCGCGACTGCATCTTTGTATGCGCCGACGACGCGCACGGCACGGCGACCATGCTGCGGGCCGATGCGGAGGGCGTGCCGGTCGACGAGCTGATCGAGACCCTGCGTCAAGAGCACATCCGCGCCTACGAGCGCTTCTCGGTCGCGCACGACTACTACTACACGACCCACTCGGAGGAGAACCGTCACTACACCGAGCTGATCTGGAAGCGGTTGCGCGACGGCGGCCACACATCCACGGCCCAGGTGCGGCAGTTCTACGATCCCGAGGAGGGCATCTTCCTCGCTGATCGCTACGTCAAGGGGACCTGCCCGCGCTGCAAGTCCGAGGGTCAGAACGGTGACAACTGCGACAACTGTGGCGCGACCTACTCGCCCGTTGACCTGATCGATCCGCGCTCGGCAATCTCGGGCGCCGAGCCGATCGAGAAAGAGTCGGAGCACTACTTCATCAAGCTCGGCGACTTCGAGGAGGTGCTGCGCGAGTGGGTGTCGCCTGAGCGCCTGCAGTCCGATGTCGTCAACAAGCTCGAGGAGTGGTTCACGCAGGGGCTTCATGACTGGGACATCTCGCGCGACGAGCCCTACTTCGGGTTCGAGATTCCCGACGCGCCCGGAAAGTACTTCTACGTCTGGGTCGATGCGCCCATCGGTTACATGGCGGCGTTTCGCAAGGTGTGTGACGAGCGCGGACTCGACTTCGACGAGTACTGGGGCGCGGACAGTCCTCACGAGCTGTACCACGTGGTCGGTAAGGACATCATCTACCACCACTGCCTCTACTGGCCCGCAATGCTGCACGGCGCCGGCTTCCGGGTGCCGACCAGCGTGTGGGTGCACGGCTTTCTGACCGTACAAGGCCAGAAGATGTCGAAGTCGCGCGGCACCCAGATCAACGCAGCGACCTACGCCGATCATCTGAATCCCGACTACCTGCGCTACTACTTCGCTGCGAAGTTGGGCGCTGGGAGCGCCGACATCGACCTGAACTTCGAGGATTTCGTTCTGCGAGTGAACTCGGATCTGGTCGGCAAGGTGGTCAATATCGCCAGCCGTTCCGCCGGTTTCCTGCACCGACTGTTCGACGGTCGGCTCGGCCCGAGCCTCGACAACGAGGAGCTCTTCGCCGCCGCGGCGGCGGCCGGAGACGAGATCGCGGCGAGCCTCGAGGGGCGCGAGTACAACAAGGCCGTGCGGCGCATCATGGCCGTCGCAGACGATGCCAACCGCTACATCGACGAGCGCAAGCCCTGGGAGATGGCCAAAGACGAAGACCGGCGTGAAGAGCTACACGCCATACTGACGACGTGCGTGAACCTCTTTCGTACGCTGATGGTGTACCTGAAGCCGATCATTCCGGCGACGGTGGCGCAGGCGGAGGCGTTTCTCGGGGAGGAGGGCCTGGTCTGGGCCTCGAGCACATCGCCTCGGCTCGACCATCCCATCGAGCGCTACGAGCCGCTCGTGACCCGTATCGACGAAGATAAGGTGGCGAAGATGATCGAGGACTCGAAGCAAAAGCCCGCCGTGGCCGACGGAAAGCCCGAGGGTCGCCTGGCTGACGACCCGATCGCTGCGGAGATTCAGTTCGACGACTTCTCGAAGCTCGACTTTCGCGTCGCTCGCGTCGTGGCTGCGAGCCACGTCGAGGGGGCCGACAAGCTCCTCGAGCTTCGGGTAGACCTCGGTGGGGAGGAGCGTACCGTCTTGGCCGGCATCAAGAGCGCCTACGATCCCGAGGCGTTGGTCGGCCGGCTCACGGTTGTGGTTGCCAACCTGGCAGCGCGCACGATGCGTTTCGGCACTTCCGAAGGAATGGTCCTGGCGGCCGGCGAGGGTGGCGAGGAGATCTTTCTCCTCAGCCCCGATGCGGGTGCCGAGCCCGGCATGCGCATCCACTAGACGGCCCGGCCGATGGCCCAGATCGTCGCTTCTCGCAGGGTGGTCCTCGGCGGCGGGGAGGAGCCGCTGGTCATCGCGCCAGCGGCACTGCGTGTCGAGGGGTCGCACATTCTGCAGCTTGAGGCGCTCGCCGACGAGAGTTACTCGGAGGCGCTAGGTCGCTTCGCGGCCGATTCAGAGGACGTACGAGACTTCGGCGACCGACTCGTCACGCCGGCCTTCGTCAACGCCCACACGCATCTGGCCCTCGGCTTCCTGCGCGGCGCGGCGCCACCGGGAACTCTGGCGGGAAACATGGTGCGGGACTTCTACTTCGGCATCGAGGCTCGCCTGGAGCCGGGCGACGTTGAAGCCTTCGCGCGCATGGGGGCCTACGAGAGCCTGCTCCATGGGGTCGGCTTGGTTTGGGATCATTACTACCACGGCGGTTCGGTGGCCAGGGCTCTCGTCGGCACTGGCCTGAGCGGGGTGGTCGCTCCGACGCTACA